>JBFIYQ010000006.1:0-19107 GCA_041605275.1 Gammaproteobacteria bacterium | reverse complement strand
GGGCGCCGCGGCAGATCCCGAGCATCGGCAGTTTTTTTTCGTCCGCCTGCTGTATCAGCCGGGTCTCGAGCGCATCCCGGTCGGTATCTCCGGTAAGGGAATAGCCGCTGCTGAACATGCGCCCGAGGCTCAGCAGCCGCCGGAGCAGATAAAAGATCGGAAACAACAACGCCGTAGCCAGACGACGGGTCCAGTGACGCGAGCTTCGCATAACCGCCTCCTGGGGCGCCGCCTGCGGCGGCTCGCCGTAGAGCTGCGGCGAAACGTCAGCGCCGCCGCCGACGATCAGCCCGTCCAGCTCACCATTTGAAAGCGCGCGCCCCGGGGTGATGCGGCGCGGACGGCCGCCGGCCCACCACACGGCCAATGCGGTGGCGAACCACGCGGCCAGGCCACCGTGGTCGGGGCCGGTGACCCCGATGACGGGACGTTCAGGGAAACTCATTGAAAGAAGATGAGCGCTTTATTCGAATTCCGGCAGAGTATATGTAATCGACACGCTGAAGACTGGGGCGCGAATTCCCTCGCCGGCTAAGAAACGCCGCCCGTCGGATTAAAGAGTCCGCCGCAGATTTTTCTTTAACGGAAGCATAAGACGGCAAAGTCCCTCAAGGCGACGATTGCTCGCTCAAGTTCCGGTAGTAGCGCTCGACGATGTCGCGATGAGAAGGCGGGGGCTCCGAGCGCGCCACCGCCGGTGAGGTGGGCGGCGTCTGTTCCAGGCGCGCGCGCAGCTCGCGCTCGATGTTCTTCAACGCCGCCAGCAGCTCAGCGTGACGGCGCTCCAGAGACTCGGCGTCCAGGTCTTCTTGTTTACGCGTGCCCTCCAGCGCCGAGAGCAAAGCCGCCAGGTCGCCTTCGAGCCCCGGCTCGGCGGCCAGCGCTTCGGCAAGACCGCCGATTCCGCCGGTGCGCTGCTCCAGGGCGCGGCGGTAATCCTCGAGATCCGCGGGGTCCACGTCCGCGCGGGATCCCCGGCCCGGCAGCGCCGGTCCGCGCCGCGCCCGATCGGCGAGCCGTTCCCGGTCCCGCTCCAGTCCACGCAGGTTGCCCCGCAGCTCGTCGAGCATGCGGGACAAACGGTTGCCGTCGGGTTCGCCGATCTGCCTCGAGGCGGACGCGATTCGGGCGCGCAGAGCACGCAGCGCGCGGCTGATGTCATCCTCCTCTTCCGCCTGGCCTGCGCCCGGCCCGCGCGCAACGTCGTCCGCGGATCGGCGTATGCGCTGGGAAATCTTCTCCTCGCGCAAACCGTCCGCCGCTTCCTTCAGAGCTCTGACTGCGCCGGGCTGCTGCTCGCGGCCGGCGCGCTCGGCCAGACGATCAAGACGCGACTCCATTTCTTTCACCTCGTCGGCCAGCGCATGCTTGCGCTCCGACAGACCGGACGAATCAGCCGTTGCGCTCTCGCCTTGCCGCAGTCTTTCGGCCACGTCGCTTTCGATACCGCGCTGCTTCTCGGCCATTTCACCGGCCCGGCGCATGGCCTCTTCGGTTTCCCTTGCCAGCCGCGCGGGTCCTTCCGCGTCCAGCAGCCGGCTGGCTTCCCGCAGCCGATCCAGCGCCTCGGCGCCGGCCGCGGCGTCGCCGGCGTCGGCGGATCGGCGCATGGCGCGGGCGGCGTTCTCCAGCGCCTTGAGAGATGCCCGAAGTTCTTCGCTGGACTTGCGTCGGGTCAGTCGCTCCAGCTCGCGCATGAGCCGCTCCACTTCCGCGGCCAGGGCGCGCTGGCTGTCAGAGCCGCCGCCGCCGCGCCGGGCGCGAAGCTGCGCTCGTTCGAGCTCGCGCAGCTGGCGCTCCGCCAACTCGCGCAGCTTGCGCTGGGTGTCATCGATTTGGCGATCGCGAGGTCGCCAGTCGCCGCGGCGAATGTCCTCGTATTGATTACGGAAGCGGTCCATTTCCAGCCGAAAAAGATTTTCCAGATCGCTGGCCGCCGAATTACCGCCGCCACGCTGGCGGGCCTGGGCGACCTGCACCTCTCGAAAGGCACTGTCCGCCCGCTGCAGATGCAAAAGCGCAAAGCGCGCCGCCGGCAGCGCCCCCTGAACGTCGGTCAGCGCCAGCAGCGCCTCGACCTCGAGCATGGACTTCGCCGCCTTCGGCAGCTCCTCGGCCATGCGCCGGTAGCCCGGGTTGAGGTCGACGATGCTGCGCGCCCCCAGGCGTCGCACGATGGCTTCCGTTCGACTGCGGATCCGTTCCTGGGACGCGATCAGTGTGGCCACCCTTTCCTCGAATACTTCCTCTTTCATGGACGCGCGGTCGCGCAGCAGCTTGAACATGGCAATGACGAGGGTGCGCTGCTGGGCGGAGAGCGTTTCTTCCTGCTGAGCGCCGGCGCGTCCGCCGCCACCGCCCCCACCGCCGCCGCTGGGGCGGTAGCTCATCTCGAAGGGACGCACGTCCATGAAAAAGATGTCGGAAGTGAACTGCCGTGACGGATCTCCGGCCGCGTCTCGCGCACGCACGTGGTAGGCGATGAGGTCGCCGGGGGCGAGATTGCGGTCTTCTAAAAACAGCTCCAGCCTTCCCGTGACCGTAGGCTGCGGTCCAGACGCGTCGCTGAGATCGATAACCTCGTCGGCGCCGCCGTTGACCGAGAGCACGATTTCCAGCTCGCGCACGGCGACATCGTCATCGGCGCGGACATCCACCGAGATTTCTTCGATGCTGGTGACGCGCACGTCGCGCCCCGGGCTCAACAGCGTGACCTTGGGCAGCGTGTCCACGTAGGCGACGATGGCGTGCTCGGGAGAGGCGGCGGCCAGGCCGTAACTCTCTGCCTCGAGCTCCACCCGGTAGCGCCCGTCGTCGCGCACTTCGAGAGTCGCGCGCAGCTCACCGTTCTCTCCCGTCTCGAGATTCAGAAAACGCTCGCCGTCGATCACCAGTCGTCCGCGGGACGTCGGCTGGCTGGGCGTGATCCGCACCTCCACGCGGGTCCCGCGCACCGCGGCAATGTCGCCGCCGTTTGTCACCAGCTCCGGCGCACGCCCGGTGTATTCGGGAAACTCATAAAGAAGATCAATACGCTCGGCTATGGGTCGCGACACCACCTCGACGCGGTAGATGGGCGAGCGCAATGACTCGTGCGCAACCCGGTAATCCAAGGCTGCGGTCACGTCGAACAGAAAGGCTTCGAATTCACCGCTGTTCCCCGCGCGGCTAAGCGGCACCCGGCTCCATTCCATTTGTCCTTCGTTGCGATAGAGCAACATGATGCCGGAAGGGTCGAAGCCATCCGGCGTCGCGCTGATGCGCAGATCCTCTCCCGACAGCAGGGTCGCGTTCCCCGGAGCCACGTGAAAGCCGTAGGGGTTAAGCGAATCCGGGTCCGACGGCGAGCTGAACAGCAGCAAAGTCCCGTGCCGCCACGACTCTGGTCCCAGCGACACCAGGGCGACACCTGCGGCGACCACGATCGCGGCGGCGATGGAGGCACGGCGGGTTCGAGTGTATTCGAGCCGCGCCACCGCCGGTGAGGCCTCGACCTCGTGGGCGGCGCGGTCCACCAGACGCCGGGCCAGATCGGGAGAAGTTTCGCCGCGGGATTTCGCGTCGTCCCACAGCAGAGTGCGGGCTTCCACCGCGCTCAACATCAGCGCGTCCAGTTGCGGCGCGTGGGTCTCTAAGTAAAGCGCCAGGTCATCGTCGCGAATGCGGGATAGAGCGGGCCAAATAAGGAACAGCAGGGCGACGCCCGAGATCAGGTAAAAGCCGATGCGCGCCCGGGAAACGGCATCCGGCTCGAACAGCCAGGTGTCCATGGCCGCCACGGCGGCGACAGCCGCCAGAAGCATTGCCGCCAGCGCCAGGGCGGCGCCTTCGAGGATCCTTCGACGGCGCCAACGCCAGCGCGCCTGGGCGATGACCTGATCCAGCGAGAACCCGTGCTTCGGCTCTTTTTTGGCTGCGTTCACGTGGCGGCTCCAGCGGTTGCCGGGGCGCGACCGGAAATCCGGTTGGCCATCAGACTTTCAAGGATCAGCGCAAGGCCCGCAAGCAGCAGCAGCCAACGAGCCGGGCCGAAGGGATCCGTCTCCTCGGCGCCGGCGGAGGGCCTCATACCCAGAAGGACGGAGCGCGCGCGGCGAACGATTCGACGCTCGAGCTCTTCCGGCGAAGCCGGCGTCAGCACGGATTCGGATCGGTCCACGTTCACGGCGAAGGGCAGCGAAGCGCCGCGGGCGCCGACGCGATGCGCCTCATGCATGCCGGGAATGCGGGAGTTGAAAAAAGCCGCGCCCGAACCCTCGATTCTCTGCGCTTTGCCCGAGGGGGTTTCCACCACGATCGCGCCGCCCGCGGCAAGATGCGCGCGCCATTCCGGGCCCGAGGGAAGGTGGCCCGCCAGCCGCGCAAGGTCCACCACGTCGCCGGCGAGGTGAGCGTCCGTCCATCCGCTGCGACCAGCAAGATAAGCCACCGCCGCTTGAACGAAGGGAACGAATCCGGGCTCCAGGGCCAGAGTGCTCCAGCGGGGATCAGTAGTGGTGGCCAGCGCCAGTGCCCGTCCCGCTTTATTGACGCGCTCAAGCAACAGCGGCGCGCCGTCGTCCAGGCGAGCGATAACCCGATCCTGCGGGGTAGGCATAAGTCCGCGGGTTGATTCGATGTTCGCGGCGGATAGTACCTTGCCTCGTTCAAGCCCTGGAGCCGCCCACAAAGGATGATCGTCGGCGCCCGGAACCATTCGGCGGGAGCCCTCGGCCGCCAGCGGTTCCGTGCTCGGGACGCCGGGAAGAAAGCCGTCATTACCCCCCGGCCAGGCGGCGCCCACCGAGGGACCTGCAACGGCCATCACGCCGCCTCCGCGCTCGACAAATGCGGCGATGGCGTCGCTTTGGGGTCCCGGCGGCAGGGCAATATCGTCGAGCACCACCACTTCAAAGCTTTCGAGCAGAGTCTCGGTGATCTCTTCGAGTCGCACTCGCTCCACCCGAACCACCGGAGAGCGCGCCAGTCGAAGCGCCTGCTCTAGATACACCCCCTGATAGGCGCGGGAGAGTTGCGGCTCGATGATGGCTACGGCGATGGGGCGGCGCGGCGGCAGCACCAGGTGGTAGCGATCGTCCGCGGGCATCGCGTCCGGTCCGACCTCGAACGTGAGCCTTGTCGGTCGGTCCGCGGATGCCACCAGCGGTAGCGTTAACGTTTGCGCTTCACCGGCGGCCACGGCAAGCGGCCGCGTTTGTGCCGGGCGGCCGTCGACCACCAGCACGATCCGTGCGTCGCTGGTCGCGGTATCGCCGGTGTTTTCGACCCGAACCAGGAGCGCGTCTTCGACGCCTTCGCCCCGCATCGGCGCGAGCCGGGCCTCGGTCACGGTGACATTGGGACCCACCGGCGCGCTGACGGGAACGATCTCCAGCGAGATGCTTTCGCCCATAGGAATCACGCCGCCGAATTCCAGCGCGCTTCTCTGAAGATCGGATATCAGCACCACGCCCTGCTGCCTTGCTTCACTCGCTGCGAGCATGCGGTTAGCGGCTCCGAAGGCCGTCGCATATCCCGTTCTTCCCTGGCCGGGCTCGATATGATTGAGCGCGGCGCGGAGCATGGCCTTGTCGCTGTTCAGCTCGGCGATGACTTCCGCCCGGTCTTCGAACGCCACCAGCGCAGCGCGTTCGCCCGGACCGAGGGCGTCGACGCGCTCACTGGCGGCGGCGATAGCCCGCTCCCACCTCGTCGGATGACTCATGCTGTAGGAACGATCCAGCAAAATGACAACGTCGCGTTCGATTGACGAAGCGTTCGTTGCCGCCGCACTGGTGTAGAAATAGGGCGCGGCGAAGGCAATGGCTACGGCGGCAAGCGCCAGGCAGCGCAGCGCCAGCAGGGAGGGATCGCGGATCCGGCGCCGCCTCTTGATCTCGAACGGAATCCGGCGCACGAACATGAGTGAAGGAAACTTGCGTCCGCTGTGCTCTTCGCGCTGCACCAGGTGAACGAGCACCGGCACCGCGATCGCCGCGAGGCCGAGTAAGAACCAGGGATTGATAAGCCCCATCAGCGCACTCGTGCCAGCCGGGCGCGATTAGAAAGATAGCGCCAAAGCATGTCGTCCAGGGGGCGGTCCGTGACGAAGCAGTCATAGTCAATGCGCCGGTCGCCCAAGGCCCGGGACAACGCGTTCACGTGGGCGTCCACCAGCTGGCGATAGGCGGCGCGTCCCTTCGGCGTGACCGGCATGCGTTCACCGGTTTCCAAATCTTCGAGCACTGCCGGATCGGAAAGCGCCAGGTCGCGCTCGAAAGGATCGAGCACGTGCAGCGCAATCACGTCGTGGCCCCGCACTCGAAGCGAATCCAGCGCCACGGCGACATCGGCCGGCGGGGCGTAAAAGTCGGAAATGACGACCACGATGCCGCGCCGGCCCAGTCGTTCACTCACCCGCGGCAGCGCCCGGGTCACGTCGCCGCGCCCCTCAGCGCGGGCGCGGTCCAGCGCCTGGAGAATCGCGTTGCGTCTACGCGCTGACGGAGGCAGGTACTCCACGAGATCGGAGTCGAAGCTCACCAGTCCCACCTTGTCCCGCTGTCGCGAAGCCAGGTGCGCAAGCGACGCCGCCATGAAGCGGGCATAGTCAAGCTTGGAGACTTCACCGCTGGCGTAACCCATGGACGCAGACACGTCGAGGGCAATGACCACGTCGGCGTTGGTTTCCGCTTCAAAGGTCTTGACGTAAACGCGATCGGTACGGGCGAAGACGCGCCAGTCGACCTTTCTCACGTCGTCCCCCGGCGTGTACTGCCGGTGCTCGGCGAAGTCCGTGGATACGCCGAGGTAAACGGTTTTGTGCAGGCCGCTGATGAAACCGTCCACCACCACCCGGGCAATGAGATCCAGGTTATCGATGCGCGCGAGCACATCGGGATTGAGAAACTGCGCTGGCGCGGTGCGTCCGCCCGCGCTGCCGCCAGTCGTTGGGGCGGTTGCGCTCACTGCGCCTCCGTCGGCGTGGGCACCGCTTCGAGCAGCTGGTCGATAAGCTGATCCACGGTCACGCGCTCTGCCTCGGCGTGAAAGTTTCTCAGCAGCCTGTGTCTCAGTACTGGCCGGGCCAGCGCGCGGATATCCTCGAATCCCACGTGCACCCGACCGTGGGTGAGCGCACGGGCCTTTCCGGCAAGCACCAGGAACTGAGCCGCGCGCACGCTGGCGCCGTAGGCTAACCAGCGATTGGAGAGCTCGGCAGACTGCGCGCCACCGGGTCGGGTTGCCCGGACCAGGGCCAGCGCGTAGCGGCTCACCGCGTCGGCGATGGGCACTCTCCTCACCAGCTTCTGATAGGCCAGCAGGCGCTCTGCCCCGACCACGGCCTTGAGCTCGGTATCGTCAACAGTGGTGGTGGTGCGCACCACGTCCAGCTCCTGATCCTCTCCCAGGTAGTCGAGCACGATCTCGAAGGCGAATCGGTCGAGCTGCGCCTCGGGAAGCGAATAAGTTCCCTCGAGCTCAATCGGGTTGCGGGTGGCGAAGACGAAGAACGGTTCCGGCAGGGTGTAGGTGCGTCCCTGAACGGTGACGCGGCGCTCCTGCATTGCCTCCAGCAGCGCGGCCTGGGTCTTTGGCGGCGTGCGGTTGATCTCGTCCGCCAACACGATGTTGGCGAACACCGGGCCTTTCATGAAAACCAGCTCGCGCCGGCCGCTTTCCGGATCTTCCTGAAGAAGATCGGTGCCGGTGATATCCGAGGGCATGAGGTCCGGCGTGAACTGTATGCGGGAGAATTCCAGATGGACGCTCTCGGCGATGGTTTGCACCAGCATTGTCTTGGCAAGCCCCGGGACGCCGACAAGGAGGCTGTTTCCGCCGATGAGCAGCGTGAGCAGCGAAAGTTCCACCACATCGTCCTGGCCGACGATGCGCTTGCGGATTTCGCTGACGATCCGCTCGAAGTCGGACTTCAGCGCGTCGGCGTATCCGCTGTCGTCCATGTCTTCGCCGGGGGGCACGGCCGCAAGAATTTCTTCGCTCACGCTTCGTCTCCCAAGTTTCTAATCGATAGTTCAGGCTCCGGGCGTTTCCCGGATCTTCAGCAACAGTTCCAGCGCTTCCTCGTACATGGGCGCCACTTCCAGCGCGCCGAGCACTTCCCGCTTCGCCTCACCATACTCTCCGGCGCGATGATGCGCCCGGGCCAGCAGGTAGCGCTCCTCGGCCGGATCGCTGGGGTCCAGCGCCACCACCGCCTCGCGGGCGGCGGCCGCCTGGCGCCATTCGTCGCGCGACTCGCGGATTTCCGCCAGGGTGCGATAGAGCGTCGCATCGAAGGGTTGAATCAGCAACGCCCGGTCTATGGTCTCGGCGGCAGCTTGGGGATCGCCGTTTTTCAACTGAAGCTCGGCCAGTCGCCGGTGCGCGTCCAGATCGTCGGCGTCGATGGCTATGGACCGCTTCAGCTGATCGACGGCCGCCGGCGTATTTCCCCGCTTGAGAAATAGCGCTGCCAGCAGGGGATAGGTGGAGTCGGGTCCGGCGTGCCCCGGAAACAGCGACTGGGCCTCGACGAGCACGGCATGGGCGCGCTCGAGATCTTCTGCTTCCATTGCCACGCGCGCTTCGCCAAGCAGGTGGGGATAGCGCCCTTCGGGCATCGGGCCCTGCTCGGAATCCAATACCGGCATGAGCGCATCCAGCGCGCGGCCGAACCGCTCGCGCACGTAATCTTCGAACGCCTGGTCCAGCGCATCCGGTTCCATTGCCAGCACCTGGCGCAGCAGATCATGAGTTGAATGACCGTCCCGGTAACCCTCGAGCATGCGCACGATGGCCTCGATGCCGTGGTCGCGGTGGATCATCTCCATCAGCAGCGCGCCCTGAAAGTAAGCGTGGACGACCTGCTCAGGATAGCTCGGCCTTAGAAAGGACTGGTTGAGCGCGCTGGCCGGCGCCAGGCGCCCCTGCTGGAAGGCGACAAGAAAACCCGGTGTCACGTCGAAACCCCAGCCCGGGCGGGCGCGGCGTTCCTCAAACACCGCCAGGCCCTCGGAAAACCACCGCGGAACCCGGGAGTTCGTCATTCCCAGGTGAAAGCTGTGGGCAATCTCGTGCCAAAGGGTGGACCCGAAATTCACCGGGCCGAACACGCCCGCCGAGGGCGAGTCCAGAGCCACCACCGGCCCGAAGGACACGCCCAGGATGTCGACGCCGACGAGTCCCGTGGTTCTGACCGAGAAGTCTTCGTGACGGCGGTAAAACTCGATGCGCAACGGCGTCCGCGGGTGGTAGCCGTAAACTTCGGAAAAAGTGTCGTAAGCGCGCTCTGCGATTTCGATCACCCGCGGCGCCAGCACCCGCATCTCGCGAGGGTGGGCGCTCAAGACAAAACGCGCCGATCGGTACTTTTCGTAGTCGTCGAGCACATCCAGCAGCTCGAGCGCGTTCTTGGTGCGCGGATCGAAGGGATCGCCCCGGAACGCCACCTCCAGCGCCGCGCGTCCTGAGTCCATCTCGCCTAGGCGCAGGCGGTTGATGCCGAGCAGGGCGTAGCCGCGCCAGGAGTTGGGATTCAAGTTCACCGCCCACAGGGCAAAACGCTCCGCGCGGGAGTAATAGCGGTTCTGGGCGGCGATTTCCGCCAGCGTTTCGAAAAGTGCCGTGTAGCCGGAAGCGTTGTCTCGGATCTCGGTGATCCGCGCGTCGAACCCTTCGTGTTCTCCTCTTAAGAATGAAAGCGCCGCGGAAAGGGTCAGGGCTTCCGGCGAGCGTGGATTAACCGACAGCGCCCGATCGACGAAGGACTCAGAGGTCTCGTAGTCCTCGAGCTCCAGGTGCAATCGCGCCAGCAGTACCAGGGCGCCGACGTCGTTGGGACGTATTTCGACCACTTTGCGCGCGGCGTCGATGGCGCCGGTGGAATGATCGAAGTGCTGGCTGCGGGCGACGCCCAGCAGCGCCGGGGCGTAGTCCGGGTCAATGCTGAGCGCCGCGCGATACGCCTCGAGCGCTTCCTCGTTGTTGTAGCGATCCAGAAGCAGATCCCCGATGACGACGTGGGAGGCGGGATCCTCCGGGTCGCGCCGGATAGCCTGCTCGTAAATTCTCAGCGCGGTAGCGTAAAGAGCGGAGTCTTCACGGGCGAGCGTCCAGGCGGCGTCGCCGGCGGCTCGTATTTCGGCGGCCGAGAGCATCGGCGATCGCTTGCGGTAGGCGGAGAGCACGTCCTTTACGCGGTGGCGCCACCTGGCGGACAAGCCGTGCACCCGCTCGATTTGGGCCATGGCCATTTCAACATCCAGGCGCGGACCCTCGGGTCCCGGAGGGATGTTTCTATAGGCCGCAAGGGCTTCTTCATTTTTTCCCACCGCCGCCAGCGCGTCGCCGAGGGTGCGCCAGGCGTTCGCCGCCTGCGGCGAAGCGGCGACCTCGGCGCGGGCGGCCTCGGCGGCTTCGGTATAGCGTCCCGCTTCGAGTAGCGCGCGGGCATCCGCGGGCGTCGTCTGCGCGGCCGCAACCGAAGACAGCAGGCATCCGACGATGAGCGCAACCAGTCGCATCATTTTGCCTGTCTGGCGCGGTAAGCGCGGCGATTGAGGGCCAGTTCCACCAGCAGGGTCTCCAGCTGCTGAAGATAATCCCCGGTTTCCATAGAGCGCTTTTTCCTTTTGATCTCCTCGATCCTGTCCACCAGCCGGCGCGCCTGGATTTGAAGCGCCAGCGCCTCGCGGCCCGCCGGGGTGTCGGCCGCGGCCGGTGTCTGCAGGTGAACCCGGGCCGCCAGCATCCCGTCGCCTTCGTTTCTTTGCGGATCGCGGCTTGCCGTTCCATCGCCGTCGTCATCGAGCATCGCGTGCTCGGTGCGAATGCGTCCCTCGGTTTCGAAACTGCGCGCCACCTCGCGGGTGGCATAGCGAAACGCTTCCAGCAGCGACACCTGCTTGTCTTTGTTCACATCGGCGGCGTCTTCGGCGAAGGCGTCGACGAAGTAACCGCCGAAGCGGGTGTGCTGGTTTTCCGAGGTGTTCGCGGTGGCCGTGATTACCACCCGGCCGGGTGCCGACAGCGCCTCGACAAAAGGCGCGCTCGCCGGTGCCGCAATGACCGCGATCACGGTTCTACCGGTGAGGGTGTCCAATGCCGCCGCCAGCTCCTCCGCAGAGAGATCCCGCCCGGGAAGGTTCAACACCGCCTGTCCGCCGCCGGCGGTGGCGTGGCCCAGATAGACCAGCGCCACCACGTCGCCGTCGCCGGAGGTGTCGCCTATCCGGCGGATAGCGTCGAGCAGCTGCGCTTTACCCGACGCCGCGGCAATGAATTCCGGATCCCGAGAGGGGTCCTCGGCCAGACGAATCACCCGTGCCGGCGAGATGCCGAGCCGCTCGGTGGCCACCTGATTCAAGGTCGTGGCCCAGCGGTGGAACAAATCCGAGTAATACGTCTCGCCGCCCAAGCCGCCGACGATAACAAGGTGAGGTTCCGCCGCCGGGACTTTAGCGCCCGCGGCAAGCATCAGGGCGAGCAGAATCGCGCGCGCTTTCATGCCAGGCCTCGACGGCGGCGCCATGCCCACTCGAGGCAGGCCAGCGCAATCAGCGCGAACAGCAGCGCCGGCGCGTCGCGCAGCGGAAGCCGCTTCTGGACCCGCAGGGTGGCGGTGGTGTCGTCGATGACTTTTACCAGCTCCGCTGCGTTGGCCGCGGCGAAGTATCGCCCGCCGGTGCCCTCGGCCAGTCGCTTGAGCCGTGTCGCGTTGAGCTCTGCGGTGTGAAACTCGCGCCCCGCGCCGGAGACCTCCAGGGACGCATCGGCTTCAATCAATTCACCATCCGGCTGCTCGAGCTTGAGGCGGAATTCGTGCCGTCCGATGTCCCGGGGGACGAAGATCGCTTGGTGAAGGCCCTCCTTATTGATAGCGCGCTGCAGCGCGACCGTTTCCAACTCACCCAGCGGGTTGGTCACTTCCAGCGTGACCTCGCCGTCGGCGAGCGGAAGGAAGCGCGCGTTGAGCGTCTGCGCGTCGATTTGAACGCTTTGCCCCAGCGCGGCTTCCGCCGGCTCGATGTCGAGCCGCGCGCGGCCGCCTGCCGGCCGCGCCACATGGCGAAGGAGATTGCGCCACAGCCGTTCATGGGTCTCATCCTCCACGGGCACGTCGGCGTGCATCTGCCATCGCCACGAGTCGCGCACGGGAAACGCCGCCACCGTGCCGCGTCCGTAGCGCTGCCAGGCGAGAATCACCAGCGGCTCTCCGGATCCGTCGCTGCCTTCCAGCACAGTGGTGGCCCCCGGTTTGGAACGGCGTATGGGATTGACCACCGTGAGCGGCGGGAGCTGCTCCCAGGCGGCGTAGATCTGATCCGATTTCTCGAGCCGCAGCAGCGGATGGTCGCCATGCTTGGCCGCGGGTCGAACCGGCACCTGCGCCCTGAAGGCGCTGGCCGAGGCCGGCAGCACCACCGGCGCGATTCCAGCCAGGGTCGACTCCGAGTAGCCACCCTCGGAAAAGGCACGACGGCCCCCGAGCAGCACCAGCCCGCCACCTCGGCGGGCGACAAACTCGCGCAGCCGGGATTGCAGCGCATCGTCCAGCAGATCGTTACCGATGCTGCCGAGCACAACCGCGTCGTACCGAAACAGCGTTTCTTCGGATTTCGGCAGGCCTTCGGCCAGCTCATCGGCGTTCTCGACGCCGAGACGGTAGTACTTGTTTTCCGCCGTTCGCACCAGCGAGACGAGCCGAATGGCGTCATCCGCCGCCACCGCGCGTCGGAGGAACTTGACCTCGAACCGCGGCTCGCCCTCGATATGCAGAATGCGCACGGGATCGCCGCGCACGTCCACGGCGCGGTGTGTGACGTTGTTTTCTGTAAGGATTTCTCCCGGCACGGGCGCGATGCGAAATACCATCCTTCTCGGTCCGGCCTGCTCGAACTCAAGCGGGACCCGAAGCGTCACCGCTCGCTCTCCCGCCGGCAGCGTCAGCGATTGCTCGCGCATGACCGCGCTTTCTTCCTCCACCACCAGGGTCACCGGCCGGCCGGCGAGTCCCCGGTGGGTAACGGTTACCTCCGCTTCCACCGCGTCACCGCGCAGCACCGAGCGCGGCAGTCGCACCCGGCTCACTTCAATGTCGGTCTCAAAACGCTCTGCCCCCACGCCGACGGTGTGCAGAGTCGTGCCGGAGGCTCTCAGCGCGCGCGCCGCGTTCTCCAGCTCAGCCAGATCCTCGACGCCACCGTCGGTGACCACCACCACGGCGGCGAGGGCGCCGGCGTCGGGCGTCTCCGCGATCCGCCGAAGCGCCCGGCCGAGCTCGCTGCGCGCCCCGGCGAAATTCAAGCGTTCGCCGGGCGTGAGCGCCTCCAGCGTGCCGGAAAATCTGAAATAGCGGGTGTCGAAACGTTCATCCAGTGCCGCCGCCAGGGCGCCCGAGCCCGGGGCGAAGGCGTCCGCGACGAACTCTGAACGCGCCGCGCCGTCAAGATCGCGGATACGCATGCTCAAGGAATCGTCGAGCAGCACCGTCACGTGGCCGCGCACTGGGTCGTCGGTTTCCACCACCAGCCTGGGGTCTAGGAGCACGAGCAGCAGAAGCGAAAGCAGCGCCGTCCGGAGCGCCCACAAGCCCACCCGGTCGCGCCCGCGCCGGGGCGACCCGACGCCGAAATAGCCGAGCGCGACCGCGACCAGGAGCGCAATCACCAGCGTCACGGCGGCGTAGGTAGCGAAGGGCCACTGCAGCTCCAGCGTGCCCCGAGCGAAGAGCTCCGGCGGATACTTGAAGGCGAATTCCGGCAACTCAGTAACTCATTCCGTAGATCACGAAATTGATCCCGATCTCAAAGGCGTAGGTGGAATAGCGCAGCGGATAGCTCGGCAGATCCGCCCACTCCCAGGCGTCGCCGAGGTCGGTATTCCAGTTGATCAGCACCATCAGCCGGCCTTCGTCGTCGAAGATGCCGCGCACGTGGGGCACTCGCCCATCGTATTCCCAGGTGGGACCGCCAGCGGCCTGGTGCACGTTAGGCACCTGAAGGACCTCGGTGACGTCGTAGAAGGCGTGAAAGACCGGGTGATCCAGGGGGACGTCGACAATGGTCCGGTTGGGGAAAACCAGGCGCATCTCCTGTTCGAGGTTCTGCCATGCCCACGAGCCCCAGAAGTCGTCGATGACCATGAATCCACCGGCCAGCAGAAACTCCCTCAACGCCTTTGCCTCGGCCTCGCTGAGCGAAAGCGAACCGACTTCGAGCACGTAGAGAAAAGGAAAATCGCGCAGCTTCGCGTCACCGATGTCGATGGCGTTGTCTTTGTCGAAGGCGTCGACGACGGTCAGTCGGCGGAGCGCCACCAGGAACTGCTGGTCGGCCTTGGGAAAGTCCACCGCCCAGCGGGGCCCCCAGTCGGCAGCGCCAACGCCGCCTTCTCCATATATCCCCCGGGTAAAGTAAAACTCGTGTTCCCCTCCGCGCGATTCACCGTTTGCCAGCGCAGGTGAGGGCGATGCCAGAAGAAGCGCCAGAGCCAGAGCCGCGGTCAGCCGGCCGGCGGCGCGGCTCGGGCGATTCCGACGCCGGAACGCGGTTCCCCGCATGTTATAAAGATTTGGGTGCATGGCCGGAGCGCTCGAGACGGGGCGCGATGGAATCAAGGGGTGGTTCAATTCCCGACATTGGAGGGAAGGACGAGTTCCACCCCGCCCACCAGGAACTTCTCGCCGTCTTTGTGTACTTCCTCCAGAAGGATGGCGAAGTCCCCTTCGCGGGCTTCGTTCAGGTGGGGATCACCTTTGAACAGTATCCTGGTCACCAGCTGCCCGTGGGATTCGTGGCGCACCAGGAGGTGAATGTGCTTCGCACCCCAATACTGACCAGGAAGCACCGTGGAAACGCTGAATGTCCCGTCGCTGGCGGTTTGAAGCGTGGCCCGGTAGCGGATGTCGTGGTAGTGGCCGTTACCGTCGGCCTGGCGCAAGGCGACCAGCGCACCGGCCAGGGGCCGGCCCACACGGTCCACCACGCGGCCGCGCAGGAACAGGCGTTCTCCGGGGTCGCCGGGCTGCCACAGAACCACGCTTGCCGGCGTCCCGTGGGCGCCCGGGGCGTCAGAACCCGCCGACGGCTCGGTGGCGGCCGGCGCGGCCTGCGGCAGGGCGAGCAGGCAGACAACGGAAGCCAGAATAGAGCGTTTCACAGCGTTCATTTTCCACCTCGCTGCTCAAATTTAGAGAGCTCAACTATAACGGAAGCAGGCGCGGCCTGAGAAAAAAGGGAGAAGTCAGGATATGCAGTTCATTCGCCGGAGAATCTCCTAAACTGTGTCTTTAAGACAGATCTGAGCTCATGTTCGTCACAAGAAAATCGAAGTCCGTCCTGATCCTGTTTTTCGTTGCCCTATTGGGCGCGGCGCGGGCCGCGCCTGCGTTTGACCCTGAGCCTTTTGAGGCCCGTTTCGACCTCGCGGTTAAGGGATTTACCGTCGGTGAGACCGTGTGGCGCGTGCGGCGGGTGAACGACGGATTTGTATACGAAACCCGAACCAAGGCCACCGGCTTTGCCGCGGTGTTCGGGGAAAAGCAGGTACTGGAACGCAGCGAATGGAAACGCTTCGGCGATGACGTCAAGCCCGCGAGCTACCGCTACGAGCGCAGCGGCAGACCCGACAAGACCACAGCGATCGCGTTCGACTGGAACGAAGGCAAGATTCAAAGCACGCGGCGCGGGCGGACCTCGCGCATGTCCGTTCCGGCAAACGCGCTGGATAAGCTCGGCTACATGCTGGTGTTGATGGAGGATCTCAAAGCGGGAAAGCGAAGCGTGCGCTACCACATTGCCGACGGAAAAAACCGGATGAAAGTTTACGAGCTCAAGATCTACGGCGAGGAGCAGATGAAGACCGCCCTGGGCACCTTCGACGTGCTGCGAATCGTGCGCGATAGAAAGGACGACGATCGCGAAACCGTCATCTGGGTGGCTCCCAAGCTTGGCTACATGCCGGTGCGCATCGAGCATCGGGAGCGCAACGATGAGTCCGTGACCATCAGCATACGCTCGCTTTCGCGGGCCTCTCTGGCCCAGACGCTGGGCGCCGAAACGCTCGAATCGCGCACGCAGCCGGGCTCCGTTCCCGAAGAAAAGAACTGATCCTTGAGGCTCGGATATTGAACTGAACCCCGCTCGCAATTCGGGGTCGTAAAAATCAGACTTTTAGCCTTCCGACTGCGTTTTCCTCCGCGCGTGACCAGAGTCCGATTAAAGCTTCCCGCCATATTCGCCGTCACGTTCGTCGCGGCGCTGACCTTGCTGGCGGGGTCTCCAAAAGTCGTCTCGGGAGCCACTCAGGGCGATTCCGCAGCGACCGGGGAGCTGGAAATTGCCACCTTTGCCGGCGGCTGTTTCTGGTGCGTGGAATCAGACTTCGACCAAGTTCCGGGGGTTGCGCGCACCGTTTCCGGCTACACCGGAGGTCACGTTGAGAATCCCACCTACGGCCAGGTTTCAACCGATACCACCGGACACCGGGAGGCGGTCCAGATTTACTACGAGCCGGAACGGGTTAATTTCGCCGATTTGATTGAAATCTTCTGGCGCACCATCGACCCCACCGATGCCGGCGGTCAGTTCTGCGATCGGGGCAAGAGTTACACCACGGCGATATTCGCCAACACGGACGAGCAGAGTCGTGTGGCCGAGGCATCGAAGAAAACGATCGAAAGCTCAGGCGTTCTCAAGCAGCCGGTGGTCACGACCATCGAAACCGCCGGGCGGTTTTATCCCGCTGAGAATTACCATCAGGACTACTACAAGAAGAACCCCTTGCGGTACAAGTTTTATCGCTTCTCCTGCGGGCGCGACGCAAGAGTCAAGGACGTCTGGGGCGAGCAGGCCTTCCGCGGGATCGCGGCGCACTGATTCTCTTCAGGGCGTCGTCCGCCCGTCTGGCGGCGGCATCATGAAATCGAAGTCTGCGCGCGATCCGCCTAAGCAACGTGCTTCAGGTAAAGCGACAAGGCAGCATCACCATAGCTTGTAAACCCGCGGTGCATGCCGCGTCCATCACGATCACCCATCATCCAGTCTCCATCACTCCGAGGTCACCGCGTCGGATGCCGGGCGCCAAAAGACGTTGTCAGAGTAAGTTGAATTCCAGAAAAACAGTATCTTGGTCGAATGACGCTGCGTGCTCCGTTTCCGCCGGGAAATGAAATACGTCACCGGCTTTGAAAGACCTGGTTCCTTCGGGCGTCGTGAGGGTGCCGGCCCCCTTCAAGACTTCGACGAACTGCTCGTGGGGATGGGAGTGACCCGGCGCGTCCACGCCGCGCGGAATTTCCACTCGAACGAGCTCGGCGCCGGCTCCTTTCAGTCTGCGGCGGGTGACTCCGTTCGCGCCTTCTTCCAAATTTATCGCGTTCCACGAGATGAGATGGTCGGCCATGACGTTCGCTCTTATATCTTCCGTATTGTTTAAAAACGTTTACCAGACATTCGTCGACTAAATCCGGTGCGCTAAGGAAGGCCGGCTTATTGCCCGACGCATGGATAGCGGCGTGCCGTCAGCGTTTCGGAAGCCCGCTCTTTATCAGTCCTTGTCGATGGTGATCCTGGTCGCTCTTATTCTTGTAGTGCAGCGTGTTGAGGTAGCTATCGATCGTGAACTTCGGCTCCAGCGCCAAAACCTGCTGCGCATGCTCTTTGGAAAGCGTTAGATCGCCAGTATAGGCATAGCTTGCGGCCAGGAAAGCATGGTGGCTGTGGTCCGGAGTGGTGATGTGCTTGAAAGCATCAATCGCCTCGCGGTATTGCCGGGCCACGAAATGGGCACGGCCCAGATGATTCCAGAAACGCTGGGGAAAGTGGGGATTGAGCTGCATGGCTTTCTTGATCCACTCGATACCTTCCTCGGGACGCCCAAGCCAGGTCAGCAGCTCGCCCTGCTGCACCACCGTGAGGTCGTAATTGGGATTGAGTCTTAATCCACGTTCTTGGTGATAGGTCGCCTTCTCGAAGTCACCGACGGAAATATGCACCGCGGCAAGGATCCGGTGGGTATCGCTGTCGTTGTCGTCCAGATCCAGCGCTGTCTTCAGTTCTTTTAGTAACGCGCTCCAGGTCGCCTCCGAGTCCTCGCACCAGTCGTAGACCCATGCTTGTCCCAGGACGCAGGCTTTCCACGCGTGGGCATGGGCATAGGCCGGATCCAGCTCCAACGCCTTCTCGAGCATCTGCAGCGCCTTATCATTGTCGTCTCGGTTTGAACGGTGATGTAGCGTCTTACCGGTAAGCACGAACTCGTAGGCCGCCATGTTCTCCGGCGGCTTCCTGTTCACGCGTTCGTGGGCCGCGGCCTCAATACGCGCAGGCAGGGTGGAAACGATTGTGGTGGCGACCTCGTCTTGTAGCGCGAAGATGTCTTCGAGTTCCCTCTGATATCGCTCGGCCCACACGTGGCGGTCATTCTCCGCGTCAATGAGCTGCACGGTGACGCGGACGTGGTTACCGGCCTTGCGCACGCTGCCCTCGAGCACATATTGCACGCCGAGATCCTTGGCTACGTCTCGCACCTTCACGGCTTTTCGCTTGTAGACGAAAGACGAGTTGCGCGAGATGACGAAAAGCTCGTGGAACCGGGACAGCTCGGTGATGATGTCCTCGGTCAGGCCGTCGGCAAAGAACTCCTGCTCGGGATCGCCGCTCATGTTCACCAGCGGAAGCACGACGATGGAAGGCTTTATTGACGAACTCACCGAAGCTGTCGCTGATTTAGTTTGCTCCCGCACCTTGTAAGCGGGGATGGGCCGGGCAATATTCTTGACGTGTTGCTCTCCAAGGAAATCGTAGTCGAGTACAAGCTTGTTGCCCACCGCAGTGCGGACAGATTCAGATACACAAATCCCACCGGGATCCGCCAGCGCTTCCAGGCGCGCGGCGACGTTGACCCCATCACCATAAATATCGTTGCGATCGACGATCACCTCGCCCAAGTTGACACCGATGCGAAAGCATACCCGACGATCCTCGGGCAGGTCGCGGTTGCGCGTGGCGAGCTCGCGCTGGATCGCGGTGGCGCATCGCAAAGCCTCGGTGGCCGTTGCGAAGTCAGCCAGCACGGCGTCGCCGGCATAGTGAACCACATGCCCCGAATGGTCCTTTATGGACT
>JBFIYQ010000005.1:0-20356 GCA_041605275.1 Gammaproteobacteria bacterium | reverse complement strand
TCGCAAACCAGGTCAATGAACGTGGCCTGGACCAGGCGTCGCTTATGGTGACGCTTCTTGGGCCAGGGATCGGGGAAGAACACCAGCACGCCGTGAAGGCTCGAGGCTCTCATTGCGCTCAACAAATCCATGGCGTCGGCGCGAATCAGTCGCACATTTTTAAGGCCGCTCGCCTCGATCTTCATCAGCGCGCTGCCGATACCTGGAGGATAGACGTCGACACCGAGATAATTCCGCTCGGGGTGCGCCTCGGCCATGGCAACGAGGGCGTCGCCCATTCCAAATCCGACTTCCAGCATGAGCGCCGCCTGACGGCCGAAGATCGCGGCGGGATGGGCCGCGGCGCGCACTTCCGCCCCATAGCGGGGCCACAGCGTTTCCAGGGCCCGGCGCTGCGCCCGGGTAACGCGACCGGCGCGGTGCACGAAGCTGCGAATACTCCGCCTCGGCACTGCGGCGGGAGCGTCGCCGCCGCTCATGCCGGCAGCCTCGGTAAAAGCCGGGAATTTTTATTATCCCGGCCAAGCGGGGCAAAGTTCTGATTTGTCGGCACAATTGGTTACCTACCCCTGGTAAAGCTGCTAAATTATCTTGATTAGGGAGGCCCGGGGGAAACAAACGGCCCTTCATTCGGCGGCGGGTTTGTTCGAGATGACCGAAAGGCGGCCAAAAATCGTGGTCATCGACGACAGCGCGGCGGCGATTACCTTGTATGAGCGAAGCGTCAAAGGCCTTCGGGTGGATCTGGAGGCATTTCAGTCTCCCTCGGAGTCATTGAAGCATCTGGAGTCCCACGGAGCCGATCTGATATTCACCGGGATAATCATGCGCGAGGCAGACGGCTGGGGCATCTTAAAGAAGCTGAATAGCTGGGCTCACCATGAGGATACGCCGGTGATTGTGGTCACATCGAAAAACTACGCCCAGGATCGGGCGCTCGCCGCGCAGCTGGGAGCAACGGAGTATCTGGTAAAACCGCTGCGTTCCCAGGAAATTCGCGAAGTTATCTGTAAGTACACCGGGGCGGAAAACCTCGACCAAAAATAAGGCGCTCGATGAGCTCCAATTACATCCGATTCTGGGGCGTGCGAGGATCCTATCCCGCGCCCTTCAGTACCCACATGCGCGTCGGTGGGAATACTCCCTGCGTAGAAATCAGGCTCGGATCCAAGGTTTTGATTTTCGACGCGGGCACCGGCGTCATTCCGCTCGGCAACGAGCTGATGAAACAGTCCGATATAAACGAAATCAACCTCATCCTCAGCCACTATCACTGGGACCACATTTCGGGACTTCCGTTTTTCGTTCCCGCGTTCATGCCGGGGTGGAAACTCGACATTTTCGGACCCGGCGACGATCCGACCGACCTGGAATCGCGCCTGGCAGCGCAGATGAAGACGCCTTTTTTCCCCGTACAGACCGAGACATGGCTAGCCGACGTCAGCTATCACACCCCGCATCCCGCGCCGGTTCAGATAGGTGACCTCTCCATCAGTTCGTTCACGCTTCACCATCCCGGCATCACCTACGGCTACCGTCTGGAAGTTAACGGCAAGTCGATCGTCTACGCGCCAGATAACGAGCTCTCGTTCATCGACAAATCGATCGAGGAGCGCAAGGCAGAGTTCGACGCGGACGAGCAGACCATTCTCGACGACATGAAGCACGAGGACAGGTGCCGCAACACAGAGTTCATGACCGGCGTTGACATGCTGATTCACGATGCGCAGTACACCCCGGAAGCGTATAAGCGCAAGCGGGGCTGGGGGCACTCGTGCTTCATTGACACGATCAACGCCGCCATGGATGCCGGCGTCAAACAACTGTTCACGTTCAGTCACGACCCGAACAACGATGACGACCAGATTGAAGCCATGCACCGGCAAACTCAGGATCTGATCAAGGCGCGTGGATCCAGCATGGTCTGTCACGTGTCACGGGAAGGAATGCTAATCGATCTGGACGCCTGATCCCCGCAGATCACTGCGCTCTCAGCGTTGGATCAGAAAATCGTGCCGTCGATGGGCGAGGAGGCGCTGGCGTACCGCTTCCTGGGCATGCGGCCGGCGAGAAACGCCTCCCTGCCCGCCTCAATGGCCTTTTTCATCGCAGACGCCATCAAAACCGGATTCTTCGCCTGGGCGATGGCCGTGTTCATGAGCACGCCGTCACAGCCGAGCTCCATGGCGATGGCGGCGTCGGAGGCGGTGCCTACGCCGGCGTCCACCAGGATCGGCACGCTGGCGTTCTCGACGATGGTGAGAATGTTGTAGGGGTTACGGATCCCTAAACCCGAACCGATGGGTGCGGCGAGAGGCATGACCGCGACGCAGCCCATATCCTCAAGACGCTTCGCGATGATGGGGTCGTCGTTGGTGTAAACCATCACCTTGAAGCCGTCTTTGATCAGCTCCTCCGCCGCGACCAGGGTATCGGTGATGTGCGGAAACAAGGTCTTCTCGTCCCCGAGCACCTCGAGCTTTACCAGGTCGTGTCCGTCCAGCAGCTCTCGGGCCAGTCGACAGGTGCGCACCGCCGACTTGGCGTCGAAGCAGCCGGCGGTGTTGGGGAGAATGGTGTACTTTTCGGGGGAAAGAAAATCGAGCAGATTGGGCTCGTCCGTCTTTTGCCCAATATTAGTGCGGCGAATCGCTACGGTGACGATTTCCGCGCCGCTGGCCTCGATGGCGAGCCGGGTTTGCTCAAAATCCTTGTATTTGCCCGTCCCGACCAGCAGCCGCGAGCGATAGCTGACGCCGGCGACGATCAGCGGACCGTCCGCCCGGGTCTCGGATGCGGCCGCCGGGCCGCGAATTTCCTCGGCTGTGCTCGACATGCGGTTTCCTGGGTTGCTTGCGACCGATTCAGCCGCCGCCGATGGCGTGAACGACCTCGACCCGGTCGCCCTCGTTGAGGCGATGGGCGGCGTGCCGGCTCCGGGGGACGACCTCCTCGTTGACCTCCACCGCGATGCGGCGGCCGTTCAACGCCAGGGCGTCAATGAGGGCGGCCACCGTGGCGCCCTCGTCCAGCGGGAAGCGGTCTCCGTTGAGACGAATATCCATGGTGCTAGCCTACGGGCCGGAATTTATCAGATCAACAGGCGCCGCCGAGCCTTGTACGGCGCCTGCCCGGGGCCTCCGTGGTGACTTTGATGAGCGCCCGGATCGCCATAAAATCAGTCCCGCCGCGGGTGTAGTTCAATGGTAGAACCTCAGCTTCCCAAGCTGATGACGTGGGTTCGATTCCCATCACCCGCTCCAATATCAGGTGCCCACACTTAGATATCACCCTCTCACCTTCAGCACGATCGACTCGATCTTGTTCTCGATCAGCCGCCGGCGCGCTTCGTTCAAGGAGGCGAGATCGTCAAAGGGGCCAATCCTTACCCGGTGCCAGGTATCGGCGCCGTTGATGGCCACAGTCTGGATGCTGGACTCGAGGCCGAGAAACGCCAGATTCGCTCTCATCCGGTCGGCCTCCTCGGGCAAGCGGAACGACCCTGCCTGCAGATAGTAAGTCCCCGGATCGGTGGGCGCGCCGGGTTTTGCCCGCGACCCGGGTTTCAGATCCGTGTCGGGTATCGCCACCTCCATTTCGGGGAGCAGGGTGTAGAACTCGAAACGCGGCTTGGGCGATTCGAACTTGTCGGACTTTGCCTTAAGCTTGTCTTCGCTGCCCTGCCCTTCGGGGGTCGCGTTAGGAGAGACGTACAGGGGCACCGGAACGAACTCGTTGAAATAGACCAGCGCCGATGCGGCCACCCCGGCCAGCATCCCAACGGCGAAATATAGCCACGGCGATCTCTGCTGAGCGGCTTTCTTCGAACTTTGCCTCGGTCGCTGCTTGTAATCCCGTGGCGCCATCACATCGCCTCCGGCGCCGACACGCCGAGGAGTTCCAGGCCGTTGGCAAGCACCTGACGGGTGGCCCTATTGAGCGCCAGGCGGGCCGTTCGCAGCGCCATGTCATCCACCAGGAACTGATGCGCGTTGTAGTAGGCGTGAAAATCGTTGGCCAGCTCGCGTAGATAAAACGCTACCTGGTGTGGCTCCCGCGCAATCGCCGCCGCCTCCACCACCTCGGGAAATCGGCTCAAAGTGTTCAAAAGTGCTTGCTCCTGATCCTCCGTCAGAAGCTCGGTTTGCACTTCTCCGGCCCCTGGTTCGACTTCGTGGCCGCGGTCTTTCGCCTGGCGCAGCACGCTGCAGATCCGCGCGTGCGCATACTGCAAATAGTAAACGGGGTTATCGCTGGATTGTGACTTGGCGAGATCGAGATCGAAGTCCAGGTGCTGTTCGCATCGCCGCATGATGTAGAAAAATCTCGCCGCGTCGTTGCCGACTTCGCGCCTAAGCTGGCGCAGGGTGACGAACTCGCCCTTGCGCGTGGACATAAAAGCCTTTTCGCCGCCGCGGAACAGGTGAACCATCTGCACGATGGGCACCTCGAACGCGTCCGGATCCTTACCGAGCGCCGCAAGCGCCCCTTTGACTCTCGCCACATAACCGTGGTGATCCGCTCCCCAAACGTCGATGACTCGTTTGAATCCCCGCTCGAATTTTTCCATGTGGTAGGCAATGTCCGAGGCAAAGTAGGTGGGCACCCCGTTTTCCCGAATGACCACGCGATCCTTGTCGTCGCCGAAAGACGTGGACCGGAACCACACCGCACCGTCTTTATCATAGGCGTGACCCGCTTCGCGAAGGGTGCTTACTGCTCGGTCGATGGCGCCACCGTCAAGCAGCGAGCGTTCAGAGTACCAGCGGTCGAAGCTTACGCCGAACTCCTCTAAATCAGTGCGTATATCATCAATCAGGGTGTCGCGGCCTGTGAGTTGAATAAGGCGGAACTTTTCATCTCCGAGGAGCTCGCGCATTCGGGAAATCACCGCATCGACATAGATTTCCTTGTTTCCGCCGTCTTTCTCGTCGGGGGGCAGGTTCCGGAGGATTCGAGCCGCATCAACCAGAAACGATTCGCCGTGGTCATTACTCAGCCGTTCCGAAATCGCGTAAATGTAATCGCCCTGGTAGGCGCTGGCGGGAAAAACCATGGTCTCGCCGAAATGCTCCAGGTAGCGCAACCAGATGCTGAGCGCGAGGATATCCATTTGCCGACCCGCGTCGTTAACGTAGTACTCGCGCTGTACGGAAAATCCGGCGGCCTCCAGGAGGTTTGCGAGCGCCGCGCCGTAAGCGGCTCCGCGGCCGTGGCCCACGTGCAGAGGCCCCGTGGGCGTGGCCGAGACGAACTCCACCTGCACCGACTCACCGGCTCCCGATTCTGTGCGCCCGAAGGCCGGGCCCTGCGCCAGCACCTCGTCGACAATTGACTGCCGCGCAGACTTTTCCAGAAAAAAATTGATGAAACCGGGGCCCGCGATTTCAACTTTGGAGACGCCTTCGCTCGGCGGCAGGCGGGCGACTATCTGCTCGGCGATCTCACGTGGCTTGCGCTTCATTGAGCGGGCCAGACTCAGCGCTACCGGTGAGGCGAAATCACCGTGACGCTCGTCGCGGCTGCGCTCCACCTGTGCCTTGATCTCGCCCCCGTCACGAAGCTCGCCCTCCGCCCGCAGGGCGTCGAGAGCCGTGGCCAGCATTTGATCGACCAGAGACTTCATTCAATCATCCAAAGAAAGCCGCGCGTATTCTACCGTCCGCGGTTGCGGTTTTAAGCGGATCGTCGCAATCCCGCCGGCCCTTGCCAGGGCGTCAAAGAATCTCCTGCGGGTCCACGTCCAGCGACCAGCGCACTCGCCTTGCAAAGGAAATACCCTCGAGCTGCGCGAGCCAGGATTTCAAGAAGCGATGCAGCGCCTTTCGCCGCTCCGACTCGACGAAAAGCTGGGAACGATAACGTCCGGCACGGCGGGTCATCGGCGCGGGCACCGGGCCGAGAAGTCTGATGGATTCGAAGCGTAACGCTTCGCCGCACTTGAGCGCCGAGCTCAAGAAGCGCTCGCAGGCTTCCATCTTCGCAGCCTCGGCCCGCAGAAGCGCCATATGAGCGAATGGCGGCAACGCGGCCTCGGCCCGCTCGGCGAGGGCGTTCTCGGCGAACGCGCCGTAGCCGGATTCCACCAGGGCGTGCAACAGTGGGTGATCCGGGTGGTGGGTCTGGATCATAACGCGGCCCGGTTTTTCGCCGCGCCCGGCCCTCCCTGCGACCTGAAGCAGCAGCTGCGCCATGCGCTCTCCGGATCGGAAGTCGACGCCGAAGAGTCCGGCGTCGGCGTCCACCACGCCCACCAGGGTGACGTTGGGAAAGTGGTGTCCCTTAGCCACCATCTGTGTCCCCACCACGATGTCGGTTTCGCCCCGATGCATGGACTGAAGCAGGGATTCGAACGCACCTTTACGCCGGGTGCTGTCGCGGTCCACCCGGTAAATACGGGCGTGGGGAAACCGGGTCGAGAGGGTCTCCACCACACGCTGGGTGCCGAGACCCTTGTGGCGGAACTTGCTGGCCCCGCACTGGGGACATTCCGCCGGCGGCGATCGACGGGAGCCGCAGTGGTGACAAATCAACCGATCCTCGGGCCGGTGGAGCACCATGTTGGCATCGCAGCGCTCGCACTCCGCAACCCAGCCGCAGGCGCGACAAATAAAGCTGGGCGCGAAGCCGCGGCGATTGATGAAAAGGATCGCCTGCTCGCCGCTTTGCACGCAGGATTGAAGCGCCTCCAAAAGCGGCTCGGACAGCCCGGACTGTAGCGCTCGACCCCGGATATCGACTACCTCCAGGGAGGGCGGCGACGCTTCCCCGGCCCTCATCGGCAAATTCAGCTGAGCGTAACGGCCCGAACGCACGTTGTGCACGGTTTCCAGGGACGGGGTGGCGGATCCCAAAACCACCGGCCTGGCGCACATTTGCGCCCGTACCAGCGCCAGGTCCCTGGCCGAGTAGCGTAAACCCTCTTGCTGCTTGAACGACGGATCCTGCTCTTCGTCGACGATGAAAATCCCCGGATTCTTAAGCGGGGTGAACACCGCCGAGCGAGTGCCGATTACCACTGATGCGCGACCTTCTCTCGCGGCGAGCCAGGCCTGAAGACGTTCCTTTTCACTCAAGCCGCTGTGCAATACCACGACCTGCGCGTCAAGGCGGGCGCGAAATCGGGAGACGATCTGCGGGGTAAGTCCGATTTCAGGAATCAACACCAGCGCCTGGCGGTTTAGGGACACCAGGCGGTTAATGAGATTCAAGTAGACCTCCGTCTTTCCGCTTCCGGTAACGCCGTTTAGGAGAAAGGCCGCGAATTCGCCGCTTTTTGAAAAGATTTCATCGGCAGCGTGCCGCTGGCCAGGGTTAAGCGAAAGCGGCTCGCGCTTAACTATTTCAGACTCTGCTCGAGACGGCCTGACTGTGCGCCGGACCAGACCGCGCGATAACAGCGCGCGCATGGTAGCGCGCCAGCGGCTTTCGCGCGCCGATAGATCGGGTTCGCTCAAGCCCTCCGGATGCCGGCGGAGGATTTCCAGCAGCGCCTTTTGCCGCGGCGCTCGCGCGAGCTGGTTCAAATTCGCCGCGCTGCCGGAGGAGATCAAAGACCAAACCGCAACCCCTTCTTCTGGCAGCGGTCGGCCCTGCCGCAAAGCGCGCGGAAGCGCGCTCACGACAACTTCCCCCAGAGGGTGGTGATAGTAGTCCGCCACCCAGCCGAGAAATTTCATCAGCTCAGAATCGATGATTGGCGACGGGTCGAGCACCACGGCAACGCGCTTGAGCTTACTCAAGGGGAGGGAGGTGCCTTCGGTTACCTCCATCAGCAGACCGACACGATTGCCGCGTCCGAATGGCACCCGCAAACGAGCCCCAGGCGCCGGCGCGGCGGCGGGATCCGGACCGGGAGGCAGGTAGTCGAATAGTTTTCGCAGCGGTGACGGGACCGCCACCCGCCATACCACCGGCCCGCCCGCAGTACCGGGCAATTTAGAAAAGGCTCGCCTGTCGCCCGCTCGGGCGGGGATCGTCAACCCTCGTCCGTCTCGGCAAGCGACGCCACCTCTGCCAGGTTCGCGCGACGCATCGGCCGTCCGTCAATGGGACTCAAAGGAGGATGTCTTCGCCCGGAATCCGGAAATACGATCAGCTCGATGGGACGCCCATCTGCAAGAAAGCGGAACGCCGGCATGCGCACCGTATCCGCAGCACTCATCTTCAGCTTTCTCTCTGACGGCTCATGTGCGATTCCATTTTCCATCAGAAAAATGGCGACGTCCTCCGCGGTCTGCGCGAATACGTGTAGACAAATTTCGCTGTTCCCGTCGGCGGTGCCGGTGAGTACCGGCCCCACCAGCCTGGGCTTAAACCGGTTGAGAAACTCCATCGCGCGCACCGCGGTGTGCCTCAGCTCGTTGAGTTCCACCGGCTGACGATGGCCGAGAAAAAGCCGCTGGTAAGATTCGATTGCCCGCTCGACTTCGTCGTTACCGGGGAGCTTGGTGTTTCCCGACACCCTGAGCCGCGACATCGCCTTGCGCTTTGCCAGATTAAAATCGCGAGTACCGCCCTCGATCATGACCCTCGCCGCTTCCTGAGCAATGCGCTCGCGAATCTGTGACGTGCGGTCGTTGTTACGGTTTCGCATGCTTCCGAATCCAGGTGGCGGCTGAGTCGCCGGACGTCGGTGCCTAAAACAGCTTTTCGGTGACGCCCTCGGTCTGCCCTGAGCCGCCGCCGGAGGTGGGGGTGGCGGCTTCCGCGAGGCTCTCGGGGGCGCGCTCGCTGTAAAAGGTCTCAAAAATCGCGTCATCGTCCCCGGCGCTGGCCAGGCGGCCGGTATCGGGGTCGATACGAACCGTAACCAGTCCTTCCGGCTGCTCCAAAATGGTCTCCGGCGTGCCGCGGAGCGCCTCGCGCATAAAATCGATCCACATCGGCAGGGCCGCTTTGGCCCCCGTTTCTCCCCGGCCGAGCGGTTGCAGCTGATCGAATCCGACCCAGGTGGTGGCGACGATGTTCGGGTTGAAGCCCGAAAACCAGGCGTCCCGCTGGTCGTTGGTGGTCCCGGTTTTGCCACCCAAATCTTTGCGTCCCAAGGCAAGCGCACGACGGCCGGTGCCGCGGCGGATGACGTCCCGCATCATGGAATTCATGATCCAGGCGTTGCGGGCCGAAATCACTCGATCCGCGGGCTCTGGCTCGGGCTCTGGCTCGGGCTCCGGCTCGAGCGCATCCTGCTCTGGCGACCCGTCGCTCCCAAGCGCCGGGGCTTCTTCAACCCCATCCGCACTCTGCGGGGTCATTGATGCCTTAATCGTTGCCGGCATTTCATCTTTCTGATCAACTGGCTCCCTTTGCTCGCACTCCCGGCAAACCCGGCGCGGGTTTGCCTGCTCCATGACCTCGCCGTCCGAGTCCTGGGTGCTTTGAATGAAATAGGGCTCTACCAGGTAGCCTCCGTTGGCCAGGACGGAATAGCCGCGGGCTAATTCCAGCGGCGTGATGGTGACGCTGCCGAGCGCAATGGAGAGATTCTTGGGCAGCTTCGCCTCGTCGAAGCCGAAGCGTTTCAAATGATCGATGGTCTCCGACACGCCTATCGCTCGCACCAGACGAATCGATACCAGATTTCTGGATTTATAAAGCGCCTCGCGAATACGCGTTGGACCGAAAAATCGGCCGCTATAGTTCTCCGGCCGCCAGACCGACTCGATTCCGGGATCGTCAAAAACGACCGGCGCGTCATTGATCAGGCTTGCGGGCGTGAACCCGTTCTCCATGGCGGCAGAGTAAACGAACGGCTTGAATGCCGATCCGGGTTGTCGCTCCGCCTGGATGATTCGGTTGAACTTGCTTCGATAAAAATCGAAGCCCCCGGAGAGCGCGAGCACCGCGCCGTCGTTGGGATCGAGTGCGACAATCGCGCCCTCTATCGCAGGAACCTGCGCCAGATGCCAGCCGTCCTCATTTAATTTGACTCGAATCACGTCGCCCTTGCTCAGGATCTCTGCGGCGCTCGTGAGCTCCGGACCAAGTCGATTTTCATCCAGATGCCGACGCGCCCATTCGAGTCCGGTCCAGGGAATCTCGATTTCGCCCTCGCCCTTCACCAGAGCGCTGACCGACTGCTGCGCAACCGACATCACCGCGGCGGGCTTCAGGCCGCCCACCTCGGGGATATCGGCGATTGCTTTTTCGACGGCCTCGAGATCAAGCTCGGGATCCAGCTTGAGCTCGGGACCGCGGAAACCGTGCCGTTGATCATAGGCCAGCAGCGCCTGCCTTAAGGCGCGACCCGCCGCCAGCTGAAGCCGCGGATCGAGGGTGGTGTACACCCGATAACCGCCGGTATATGCGTCCTCCCCGAGCCTCTCCTCCATGTATACCCGCGCCATCTCCGCAACGTAGGGCGCATCGAGCTCCGCTTTGAGCCCGTGTACCGACGCCGATACCGGAGATCTGATCGCGGTCTCGTATTCCGCCGGGGTAATGTAGTTGAGCTCGCGCATGCGGCCGAGCACATAGTTGCGCCGCGCCAGCGCGCGATCGGGGTTTACCACCGGATTGAATCTCGACGGCGCTTTTGGCAGGCCCGCGATCATCGCCAGCTGAGAAAGGTCGAGCCGGTCGAGGGATTTTCCGTAGTACACCTGCGCCGCCGCGCCCACGCCGTAGGCGCGGTGTCCGAGAAAAATTTTGTTCAGATAAAGCTCGAGAATTTCGTCCTTGCTGAGCTCACGCTCGATTTTGAGCGCGAGAAGTATTTCGTTCAGCTTGCGAACGTAAGTTTTCTCCCGACTCAGGAAAAAATTGCGCGCCACCTGCATAGTGATGGTGCTGCCGCCGGGACCTTTTTCCCCTGTTCTCAGCAAATGCACGACGGCGCGGGTGATTCCCTGCCAATCCACCCCTGGGTGCTCGTAGAAACGGTCGTCTTCGGATGCGAGCACCGCGTTGATCATGTTCCTCGGCACTTCGGCGAGCTGCACCGGCGAGCGCCGCTTTTCCCCGAACTCGGCGATCAGGGTGCCGTCGCGGGAATAGACGCGCAGCGGCACCTGAAGCTTGACGTCCTTCAGGACCTCTATGGAGGGGAGCTTCGGGTTGAGGTACCAGTAGACCCCGGCGGCCAGCAACAGCGAGCCGAGCCCGCCGAGGAGCACGAGAAACCCGACTACGCGCAGAGCGCTCGAAAGTCGTGGCATTGACTACACTTTAACCTAAGGAGAGCCGATGGTTCCGGCACTTTAGTCCAAATTGCGAGGCGCTTCACACCCCCGGGGCTTGAGGCGCCCGGAAGCGCGTCGGGGGGCTATGGTTAAAACAGTGGCCGCCCCCAGGAGCTGGGCGAAGCGCCCGGGAGAAGCCAACGCCTGGGACTCCTTGGCAGGCGGGGCGTGCGGCGCCTCGAGGCCGCTCCGGAGGCTCTGGAACGGCAGCCGGGATCGCCGCTAAGCCCTTGAGTGGCGGCGAATTCGACTTTGGATTTGCCAATTTTCATGGTCTATAGTTAGGCCAGTTAATGTACAGACGCACAAATTTTCGCTAAGCGCGGAAATTCAAAGGGAAAAATCGTGGGATTGTTCTCTCGAAAGCATACACCGGTTATCGGCATCGACGTGAGCTCCACCGCGGTCAAGCTGCTGGAGCTCAGCGGCGGCGGTAATAAATACAAGGTGGAAAGCTACGCCGTCGAACCGCTGCCCTCCAACGCCGTGGTGGAGAAAAATATCACCGACGTGGAAGCCGTCGGCGAAACCATCCGCCGCGCCTTGAAGCGCGCAGGCACCAAGAACAGATTTGCCGCCCTGGCGGTGGCGGGCTCATCGGTGATCACAAAGGTCATCACTATGCCAGCGAATCTCAACGAGGATGAGATGGAAAGCCAAATCCAGCTGGAGGCGGATCAGTACATCCCGTACTCCCTGGACGAGGTCAACCTGGACTTCGAAGTCCTTGGCCCCAGCGAAACCGATCCGGAGCGAATGGACGTGCTTCTTGCCGCATCGCGCTCGGAAATCGTCGACGCCCGCGTTGCCGCGGCGGACATCGCCGGGCTCACCTGCAAGATCATCGATGTCGAAGCTTTTGCCCTGGAGAACGCCTTCAGCGTGCTGGCGAAGGATATGCCCAGCGGAGGAGTTGGAGAAACCGTGGCCTTGGTCGACATCGGCTCTACTATGACGGCGCTCAGCGTTCTGACGGACAACAAGATTGTCTACGCCAGGGAGCAGACCTTTGGCGGGAAGCAGCTCACCGAGGAAATCCAGCGCCGCTACGGGCTGACCTACGAGGAAGCGGGGCTTGCCAAGCGACAGGGCGGTCTCCCCGATAACTACGTCCCTGAAGTACTCGAACCATTCAAGGAATCGATGGCACAGCAGGTAAATCGATCGCTTCAGTTCTTTTACTCATCGAGCCAGGTCGGTCAGGTCGACCGAATCGTGCTGGCGGGCGGGTGCGCCTCGATCGAGGGATCCGATCAGGTCATCGCGGAAAAAACCGGGGTTGAGGTTCAAACCGCAAATCCGTTCGCCCACATGAGCCTGGCCAACAGAGTCAACGCCAGCGTTCTGGCGAACGACGCCCCGTCCCTGATGATCGCCTGCGGCCTCGCCATGAGGAGTGCGTACTGATGCCACAAATTAACCTACTTCCCTGGCGCGAAGAGCTCCGTCAGCGGCGCAATAAGGAGTTTGGTGTCACCGCCGGCATTGGCGTCCTGGTCATGGCCGCGGTCATCGCCGTAGTGCACCTTCATTTCAAATCACGAATCCTGCACCAGAACGACAGGAATGGTTTTTTGGAGGCGAACATTGCCACCCTGGACAAGCGAATAAAGGAAATTCAGCGGCTTGACGACGAAAAGGAGCGGTTGCTGGCGCGCATGCAGATCATTCAGCGACTGCAGTCGAGTCGCCCGGAGGTCGTGCATATGTTCGACGAGCTTGTTCAGACCCTTCCCGAGGGCGTTTATTTCACCAGAATCCAGCAGAAGGGTCGCGTGCTGAATATCCACGGTGTCGCACAATCCAACGCTAGGGTGTCGACGCTGATGCGGCAGCTTGAAGCCTCTGATTGGCTAGAAAAACCTACGCTACTACAAATTACGTCGGACGTGCGTCCGGCCGGACAAGGAGAACAAGGCGTTCGGCTGAGCAACTTTCAGCTCAACGTGTCCCAGGAAGATCCCACGATCGCCAAACCAGCAGAAGAGAAGTAAGAGAAAGCGTCATGAACATCAAGGATCTTCAGAATCTGGATCCGAACAATATCGGGAGCTGGCCGGCCGTGCTCAGGCTGCTCGTTCTGCTCGGAATCTGCGTAGCGGTGCTGGGCGCGGGCTACTGGTTCGATACCCGAGCGCAAATAGACAATCTGGAGCGAGAGGCAAAGAGAGAGGAGCAGCTCAAGCAAACGTTTGAAATAAAGCAGCGGAAGGCCGCCAATCTCGAACCGCTCAAGCGGCAGCTGCAGGAGATGAAACAGACCTTCGGAGATTTGCTGCGGCTACTGCCGAACAAAACCGAAATCGAAGGTTTGCTGGTGGATATTTCCCAGTCGGGGCTTGCGGCGGGTCTGGAATTCGAGCTGTTCAAGCCCGGTCCGGAACAGCCTCAGGAATTCTACGCGATACAGCCGATCCAGATTCAGGTTATGGGCTCCTATCATCAGCTTGCGGAATACGTGAGCGCGGTAGCGGTGATGCCTCGAATCGTCACCCAGCACGACATCAATATTACTCCAAGAGAGAGCGATCAGAAGTCGCCCAAGTTGGGCATGTCTATGACGGCAAGGACTTATCGCTATCTGGAAGAGGATGAAATCGAGGCCCAAGCCAAGGCCAGTAAGGGAAGAAGATGAGGTCTGTTGAATTTTTCGCCTCGCGGCGCGTTGACGCAAGTCGGGGATCATCGGGCACGCTTGGTCACAAGACCAAGATTTTAGGGGTGGTGGCCGCTGCCGCCTTGTTGACGATTAGCGGTTGCGGCGGCGGATCCATGCGAGACCTTGAACGCTATGTCAGCGAGGTGCTTTCCAGGCCCGGAGGCAAGATCGAGCCGATTCCCCCGCTGGAGCCGTACATCGTGTACACCTATCAGTCTTCAGATGGCGTGGACCCCTTCGAGCCCTTCTTCCAGGAGACTCCGGATCCAACCACCGTGGCCGGAGACGGGGGCGGCCCGGCGCCTGATCCAAACAGAAACAAAGAAGAGCTGGAAGGCTACGCGCTGGATTCACTCAGAATGATGGGAACCTTGGAGCAGGACGAGACGGTTTGGGGAATTGTACGGACGCCCGACGGCGCCATTCACCGGGTTCAATCCGGTAATTACATGGGCAGAAACCACGGAAAGATCACTCATATCTCAGAAGAGAAAATCGAACTCACCGAGATCGTTGCGGACAGCCAGGGGACCTGGCAGGAGCGACCGGCGGGACTCGCGTTGGCAGAATAAGACTGGACGGGGATCCGGATGATGAAAATGCGTATTGCTTATTACCTATCGGGGGGAGCCGGTCGCGCAAAGATGACGCGCGCTGGGGGTGCGTTAAGCGCACTGGCGGCAATATTTGCCACCCTCGTACTGGCGGCAAGTCATGCCGTCTATGCCCAGTCGGGTGTAACCCTGAACGACATCTCCTACGCTTCGCTTCCCGGCGATCGAGTACAGGTCGAGCTCAAGCTTTCGGGACGCGTCGACGAGCCGCTGAGTTTTGCCATCGACAACCCGGCGCGGGTCGCACTGGATTTACCCGGAGTCAAACTCAATCTTCCTCGTAAGACCTCGGACATCAACGTGGGCATGGCCCGCAGCGTCACCGCGGTTGAGGCCGCCGGTCGCACCCGCGTTGTTCTGAACCTGGTCAAGCTGGTGCCCTATTCGCTCAAGGTTGCGGGCAACAGCGTTCTGCTGACCCTGGAAGACGCCGGCACCGCAGCGGGACCAGCGCTCTCTACCGCAACGCGGATGGCCGGCCGGGCCGCCGAACGCGGGTCAATAGAGAACATCGACTTCCGGCGCGGAGCGGAAGGCGAGGGCCGCCTTATCGTTTCGCTCTCGGATCCTTCCATGGTGGTGGATACCCAGGAGGAAGGCGGGCGCATCATCGTCGAATTCCTCAATGCGGAGGTACCCGAGCAGCTCCAGCGCCGACTCGACGTGGTCGACTTCGCTACCCCCGTTCAAACCGTTGAAACCGTTCAGCGGGGCAACAACGTGCGCATGACCATCCTGCCCAAGGGTCTTTACGAGCACCTTGCCTACCAGTCCGATGACATCTTCGCTCTGGACGTGAAGCCGGTGAGCGAGGCCGAGCAAGAACAGGTGCGGAAGGACAAGTTCGGCTACACAGGCGAGCGCCTGTCGCTTAACTTTCAGAACATCGAGGTCCGGGCGGTGCTGCAGCTGATCGCCGACTTTACCGGGCTCAACCTGGTGGCCAGCGATACAGTAACGGGGACGCTTACCCTTCGGCTGAAGAACGTTCCCTGGGATCAGGCCCTGGACATCATCCTCAAGACCAAGGGCCTTGCCATGCGCAAGACCGGAAACGTGGTGCTGGTTGCGCCCAGCGAGGAAATTGCCGCCCGCGAGAAGCTCGAGCTCGAAAGTCAAAAGCAGATAGAGGAGCTCGCGCCACTGCGATCCGAGTTCGTCCAGATCAACTATGCCAAGGCTTCGGATATCGCCACCCTGCTCAAAACCGAGGGCAACTCGCTGCTGACCGAGCGAGGAAACGTCACCGTGGATGAGCGCACCAACACGCTGCTGGTGAGAGACACCGCCGAGGCCATCGACGGGGTGCGCAATCTGGTGGCGACGCTCGATGTCCCCGTGCGCCAGGTGCTGATCGAGTCGCGCATCGTGATTGCGGACGACAGCTTCAATCGCGACCTTGGCGTTCGCTTCGGCATATCCAAGGTAGAGAATGTCAACACTAGTAACAACGACGTGGTTGCAGTCGGCGGCGGCCTTCCAGGCGATACCGACTTTGGCGGAACTGTCGCATTTTCCACCGGCAATAACGAGAACCTTATCGTCGACCTGCCCATCGGTGGGCCGGCCGGAGCGCTCAAACTAGCCCTGGTGGCGATTCCCGACTACCTGCTTCAACTCGAGCTGCAGGCGCTGCAATTCGAGGGCCGCGGCGAGGTGCTTTCCAACCCCCGCGTGATCACCTCCAATCAGAAGGAGGCGGTGATCGAGCAGGGCACGGAAATTCCGTATCAGGAGGCGAGCTCCAGCGGCGCCACCGCGACATCGTTCAAGAAGGCGGTGCTGAGCCTCAAGGTCACGCCGCAGATCACCCCAGATGAACGCGTGATCATGGATCTGGCGGTCAATCAGGATACGGTGGGGCAGGAGTTCGGCGGCGTGCCGAGCATCAACACCCGCGAAGTCAACACCCAGGTCTTGGTGGACAACGGGGACACCGTGGTGCTGGGCGGGATCTTTGAGCAGACCAAACGTGAGGACGTAGAGAAGGTGCCGTTCTTCGGCGACCTGCCGTATGTCGGCTGGCTCTTCAAAACGACCTCCGTGCGCGACGACAAGAGCGAGCTGCTCATTTTCGTCACTCCCAAGATCTTGGAGGACGCCTCTATCGGCAGCTGAGGGAGCACTAGAGGAAACGCAGCTTCCGGCACGTTCGAAATTTTCACAACCAAGCAGACGCGAAGCCCGCGGGGATCCCTCCGCGGGCTTCGTTGTTTCAGGCGGGCAAAAAGCCCGGGCGGACGGGTAAAATGAAATTTGGCGGGGGCGCAGCGCAGACCCGCCCGGCGCCGCCATGAACAGTAAAACCAGGTCACCCAGCAACATCTATCTCATAGGGCCGATGGGCGCGGGCAAGAGCACCGTCGGTCGGCATCTTGCGCGCATGCTCAAGAAGCGTTTCTTAGACTGCGATCGCGAGCTCGAGGAGCGCACCGGTGCCCGCATCGCCATTATTTTCGAGCTGGAGGGCGAGTCCGGATTCCGCAAAAGGGAGCGGGCTCTGCTGGAGGAGCTGGCCAACGAAGACGGCCTGGTGCTGGCTACCGGCGGCGGGGCGATTCTGGACAGCGCTAATCGAAAGCTGCTCTCCAGCAGAGGATTCAACATCTACCTCAACGCGCCACTGGAACTGCTCGTGTCCCGGACCTCCAGGGACCGTCAGCGGCCGCTGCTGCAGACCGAGAACCGTGAGGCCCGAATCAAGGCCCTGCTGGAAGAACGGGATCCGCTCTACCGCGAGGTGGCTGATATGATCGTTACCAGCGATAAGCGCTCAGCTAAGCACGTGGCGCGCGAAATCCTGAGGCAGCTGGAAACTCAATGAATACCATCGAAGTCGAGCTTGGTGAGCGCACCTACCCGATTTATATCGGCGACGGTCTGCTGTTGCGCGGCGACCTCATCAAGCCACATGTTGCCGGCGCCCAGGTGATGGTTGTGACCAACGAGGTCGTGGCGCCGCTGTATCTGGACGCCCTGATGTCCTCCCTCGGCGACTTCGACCGTCACAGCCTGGTGCTTCCCGACGGCGAGTCATTCAAGAACATCGAGGTCTTAAACAGCATCTTCGACGCGCTGCTCGAGCGCCGATTCGCTCGCGACGCCACGCTGGTGGCGCTCGGCGGCGGGGTCGTCGGCGACATCACCGGTTTTGCCGCCGCCTGCTATCAGCGGGGAATCGCCTACCTGCAGGTTCCCACCACGCTGCTGGCCCAGGTAGATTCCTCGGTGGGCGGCAAGACAGCGGTCAACCATCGACTCGGGAAAAACATGATCGGCGCCTTTCACCAGCCACGCTGCGTGCTCGCCGACACCGCCACGCTGCAGTCGCTTCCGCCGAGAGAATTTCGCGCTGGGCTGGCTGAGGTAATCAAATACGGGCTTGTCCGCGATGCCGAATTCTTCCGGTGGCTTGAGGCCAACGCGGGCGCCATTCTGGACCTCGAGCCGGAGGCGCTCTCATTTATCATAGAGCGCTCCTGCCGAAACAAAGCCGAGGTCGTGGCCGAGGATGAACGCGAGAGCGGCGCGCGGGCGCTTCTCAATTTTGGCCATACCTTCGGCCACGCGATTGAAACCGGACTCGGCTACGGCAGCTGGCTTCACGGCGAGGCGGTTGCGGCGGGGATGGTTCTCGCCGCCTCCATGTCGGCCCGGCTTGGGTGGATAAGCGACGCGGACGCGCGCCGGGTGGAGAAGCTGCTCGCCCGAGTCGACCTGCCCACGAGTTTGCCTGACGCTCTGGACGGCGAGCGCATGCTCGAGCTGATGGCGGTGGACAAGAAGGTGCTGGGCGGGCGCACGCGGCTGGTGCTGCTTCAATCCATCGGCCGGGGCGTGATCAGCGATGAATTCGATCCGGAGGCGCTTCGCGAGACCCTGGCGCACGGTCGCAGCGCAGCGTGAAAGCGCTGAAGGAGCGGAAGACAACCGACGGGCTCAGGCCACCGTACGCCGTCGACGACCACTCCAGCCGGGGCCGCCTGAAACCCGAGCCCAAAGACGAGTTCCGCAGCGAGTTTCAGCGCGATCGCGACCGCGTCATTCACTCCGCCGCCTTCAGGCGGCTGGAGTACAAGACCCAGGTGTTCGTGAATCACGAAGGGGACATGTTTCGTACCCGCCTCACCCATTCCATAGAAGTAGCTCAAATCGCGCGCACCATCGCCCGGGGATTGCGGATCAATGAAGACCTGACGGAAGCGATAGCTCTGGCCCACGATCTCGGCCACACGCCCTTCGGTCACGCCGGCCAGGACGCGCTCAACGAATGCATGCGCGATCACGGCGGCTTCGAGCACAACCTCCAGTCTCTGCGCATCGTAGACCTGCTGGAGGAGAAATACGCACAGTTCAACGGTCTCAATCTGACCTTCGAAACGCGTGAGGGCATTCTGAAGCACTGTTCTAGAAAAAACGCGCGCGCGCTCGGTGAAGTGGCGCGGCGGTTTATCGACGGCGGTCAACCCAGCCTCGAGGCGCAGATCGCCAATCTCGCCGATGAGATTGCCTATAACAATCACGACGTTGACGACGCCCTGCGGGCCGAGCTTTTGCAGGCCGAAGACCTATTCGAAGTATCGAGCTTCGACCACAGCTACCGGGAGGTGAACAAAGAGTGGCCCGGGCTGCCTTATCGACGGGTTGTCCACGAAGTAATCAGGCGCATGATCAACCGTCTGGTGACCGACGTGCTGACGACGAGTCAAAAGACCATTGACGATTTCGATCCTAAATCCGTTGACGATGTCCGCGCCTGCGGTGAGCCTTTGGTTCGTTTCAGCGACTCGATGCGCGAGCAGCACCTGGAGCTCAAACGCTTCCTGCGCCAGCACGTCTATCGCCACTATCGAGTGCACCGCATGACCACCAAGGCGGCCCGTGTTGTGATAGAGCTGTTCGAAAGCTTCATGCGGGACAGCAAGCTGTTGCCTCCCGACGCCAGGGCGCGGGTCAAGGAGCTCGAGCGGAGCATGGGTGAGAGCGGACGCGCCAGGGTGGTGGCCGACTACATCGCCGGGATGACGGACCGCTTCGCCATCGCAGAGCACGGCCGCGTTTTCGACCCCTCGCGACTCACCTGATCGGCGCTCAAGACAGCGAGGTTCCGCGCCCTCGCAAGGCAAAGCGAAAGCTGTTCCCCTGGTGCGCAGAAAACGCGCCCGGTGACAGGCTTAAGGCCCGGGGATATACTTTTTATCCTTTTGCCCGCATAAGAACTCTGTCCGCCGGCCAAAACCGCGGGCGGGTATTCAGCAAATCGCTTCGGCAAACGGGAATCGCGACAGCGCCCGGCAGCGGAAGCGAGTGCCCGCACCGATGCCCATTGAATTCTCCGCCTTTTTGCCCAGGCGACCTGGCGACCGCAGCGGGCGCGCGAGCTTAGAGATAAAAGTTCCAGGAGGACAAAAGTTGAACTCCAAAGCGAAGCTCAAAGGCCTCTACGCTCCTGAATTCGAGCACGACAGCTGCGGCTTCGGCCTGATCGCGCAGATGGACGGGCGAGAGAGTCACTGGCTGGTCAATACCGCGGTGAATTCGCTGGCGCGCTTGACCCATCGCGGCGCGGTGGCGGCGGACGGCAAGACCGGGGACGGCTGCGGTCTTCTGCTGAAGAAGCCGGCCGAGTTTTTTGCCGGGGTTGCGGATGAGCAGGGATTTGAGCTCCCCGCCGAGTACGCGGTGGGGATGATTTTTATGAATCAGGACCAAGCGCGCGCCGACAAAGCACGCAGCAGACTGGAGCAAGAGCTGCGCAGCGAGTCTCTCGACATCATCGGCTGGCGCGAGGTGCCGACAGATCCTTCCGTATGCGGCGAGGAAGCGCTGAAGACCCTGCCGCGCATTGAGCAGCTTTTTGTTGGCGCCCCGGAGGGCCTGCAAAGCGACGACTTCGAGCGACG
>JBFIYQ010000004.1:0-21288 GCA_041605275.1 Gammaproteobacteria bacterium | reverse complement strand
GCATACGATGACGGCCTTCCCTCGGAAAACGTAAAAGTCCCCGCTGCGAACGTTGAAGCCGACGGCCCCGGCCACCCGGTTGGGCTTCGCCTCGTCCATAAGCAGGTGGGTCACCATGATCCGGTTGTAGACTTCAGTGGCGGCCTTGCGGGCGGCCTCGGCGACGATCGGCTTGTAGCTTTCACCGTGAATCATGATCTGCCATTTGCCTTCGCGCTGGTACCGCCCCGTCTCAGGATCCCTCATGATGGGCAGGCCCCACTCTTCGAACTTGTGCACCGTGGCGTCGACGTGCCGGGCGATGTCGTAACCCAGATCCTCCCGCACGAGTCCCATGAGGTCGTTGCGGGCGTAGCGAACATGGTCCTCGGGCTGGTTCTCGTCCCACTGCATGCCCATGTAGCAGTTTATTGCGTAGAGGCCCTGGGCGACCGCGCCACTTCGGTCGATGTTCGCCTTTTCAACGCAGACAACCTTGAGATCGCGTCCCCAATACCTGGCTTCGTAGGTGGCGCCGCAGCCGGCCATGCCGCCGCCGATGACGAGAACATCCGAATCCACGAAAACCGTTTTACGCCGACTGAACAGTCCCACTAGACCACTCCTTGCTTCAGTTGGTCAGGAGTCAATGCCGGCAGCCCGTCGATCTTGAGCGCATCTGGTTCGTGCGCGAGCTCCTGGGATTTCAGTGCCTCCGCGCTGGGCGCCTCCAGCTCGGCCGGGGATGGAATCGATCCCCACGGCGTGGTCCGGATCGGGGAAACGAAATTTTTCACTCGTCCGTCCCGGAACTCGATCCTCCAGGAAATCGTCCCCTTCGCTTCCTCCCTCAGCACCCGGACGCTGTGGCCCAGCGGGGCGAAGTCGGCATAGCCTCGCGCGTCGATCGCGTTTTGGGGACAGGCCTTGACGCAGGAGTAGCACTCCCAGCACATGTTGGGCTCGATGTTGTACACGCGGCGATAGGTGCTGTCGATATGCATGATGTCGGACGGACAAATATCCACGCAGTGTCCGCAACCATCGCAGCGGGTCATATAAACGAATGTCGGCATCGTATTCCTTCGGCTTATGCAGTTAGGGCCAGAAACTCTCAATGAGTGATCGAATAATCGACCAAGCAACCAATTGATCGGGTTCTCAATAATTCTGGGGCAGCCGGCGCGCGCTGCCGAAAACTTCCGGCTTGTCAGCCGGGCCCGGCAGGTTGCTTCTCGAACCGTCCGCCTCGGCCACCCGTTTTTGAAAGGCCGCAGCGGGCTTGAAGAACATATGTGCGAACTTGGACCAGGGAACGGAGCCAAACAATACCGTGGTGGCAGCGACATACATAACGAAAAACACCGTCGCCCACCACGACACGCCCGCCGCCTGCAGGAAAGACCAGATGAGTCCCAGCGTAACGCTCGCGAGAAGCGAGAGGACGAACAGGTCAGCACGCATAACGCGGAACGGCGAATTGCCCTCGGCGGCGACGTCGACGCGAATGAAAAACCAGAACCAGTAACCGCCGACGCAGACCAGCAGGGCACCTAGGTGCCACAGTACCGACAGGATGGCGGGCGACGGGGTGGCAGGGGTCGGGAATCCGAACACCATGATGACGGTGGCGATCACGTAAGCAAGAAAGCCGTACATTGTCAGCAGATGGGCAATTCTGCGCCGCATGTTGCAGAATTCAGAGGATGCCAGAACCTCCACGCAGGCGGTTTTTACCGCCAGCGAGGCCAGCTCTCCGCCGCCGACTTGCTTAGACCCCTTGCTCTTCGCCTTGCGCCAATTTTCAAAGAAGTATCTGGCGCTCTTCTTGTGGATAACGTCGAACAGCGTTCCGGCCACGACCAGAAGTATCATTACGATGATGTACGTCTTTATTACCGCGGGCGGTATTGACGCCGAAAGCTCGGCAAACGGATTGTTCGTGAACATGGAACCGTAATTCTCCAGATAGCCATCCTTTGTCGCCCGGATTGCGGGCGGACCCTAGTCGCGGTGCAGCAAACTACGACTTCGCTTTCGCTCTACCCCAGTAGTTTCGCTTCTGCGACCCGACCGGATTATGAGGCAACTATTCTTCTAGACCCCGTGCCGCACGACGAAATGTCGCTAGACAGTATTCCTTCGCGTCTTACCCGCTCCTGGCGGGGCAAAGGTCTTGAGCAGGCTGGCGCGGTCTCAAGCCTCAGGAATACGCGCTTTTCGATAGGCCATTATCGGGCGGAGTGACCGCTCAGCTCAATGTCCACTTTTTCCTCGTCTCTTAGGCCAGCGTAATGCTCGCGGAGAATAGTCAGAACCTCTGGACGGCTGAATTCTGCCGGCACTTCGCCGCCATCGGATAGCATTTTCCGCAGCTTCGTGCCGGAGAGCAGAAGCCGTTTATCGTCACCATGCGGGCAGGTCCTCATCGAGGCCATATCGCCGCACTGGTAACACCAGAACGTCCAGTCGATCTTGAGCGGACAGGTTTCAAGCGCGTTCTCCGGAATCTCTTCGAAAATGTGGTGGGCATCGAAGGGACCGTAATAGTCACCGACTCCGGCGTGGTCTCGCCCCACCAGCTGGTGCGAACAGCCGTAATTCTGGCGGAATAACGCGTGCAGCAGCGCCTCCCGGGGGCCCGCATACCGCATGTCCAGCGGATAGCCGGCATGCAGCACAGTATTCTCGACGAAATAGTTGCTGATCAGTGCTTGGATAGCCCGGCTGCGTACGTCGGCGGGAATATCGCCGGGCTTGAGCGCACCCAGCAGGGAGTGCACTAAGACGCCGTCGCACACTTCGATCGCTACCTTCACCATGTATTCGTGCGAACGATGCATGGGGTTTCGCGTCTGGAACGCGGCCACCGTTCGCCAGCCCTTGGCTTCAAAGTACGCGCGCGTTTGCGCAGGTGTGAGAAAAAGCCTGGGAAATTTGCCTGCGAAATCGCCGAGGGAGATCACCTTAACGGTGCCGGCAAGATTCACCTCCCCCTGCTCCATGACCATCTTGACGCCCGGGTGTTTCGTGTCCGCGGTCTTGTACACCATCATGCATTCATGCGCCTTATTGATGGTGTACTTTTCGGTCACCGTCATGACCGCCATGATCTCGTCGTTCCCCTCTCTAACCAGGGCGACGTCGTCGCCTTCCTTGATGCTGTCGGCGATCTCTGGGAGCGTGGAAAGCGTGATTGGAATCGGCCAGAAAAGATTATTTGCCATCACCATCCCGTCGCAAACTCTTGCCCAGTCCAGTCGGGTCATGAAACCGGTCAGAGGCGTAAAGCCGCCGATTCCCATCATGATCAGATCACCGGCCTCGCGGGAGGAAAGGGGCACCTTTCGGAGACCAGAGGCACGCAACTTTTCTGTCTCGAGCGCCTCGCCCTCGAGCATTAACGGCTTCAGTTCATCGCCACCGTGGGGTTTGACGAGTCGGGACATTTAGGACACCGTGCTCCCAATTAAGTGAATCGGCCGGGGCCTTGTGAAGGACATGAGGCATCGCCTGGGCACGGCAATCCCCAGCCGACGCCAGCAACGGCGTGCCAGTCTAAAGATCGAAGCAAACCGGGTAAATATGCCTCCGGACATATGAGGCCGCAGGCGCTTCCTGCGCCGGAATCCCGGCCAGCGTCGGGCGTTTTACGGAGCTGTCTCTGGCTACGCCCCAGGTGTCAAGAGACGGCTTTGGGAAGCCGGATTTCACAAACTAATGAGAAAATCGAGATTCCGCAACTCAGGGTCGGGGGCCGGGCCTTCCGGCAGCAGTCCGGCCCGCAGCTCTTTCGCCCAGGGTAACGACAGGCGGGAAACGATAAGGCTCACCGCCCAGGCGCTGCTCTTGGGATCACTTAGCGAACAAGGGCCCCGCACGATCGATCAAGCCCATTCCTCTATACTTAGGCGTCGCGGAAACGTGACTTGTGACGCGGCCCGGGTAATCAGGCCATCGGTGCAGAGCCGGAACCGGCGGTAACCGTTGACAACCGTTGCCGCTGCACCGCCGCAACTAGGAATGCAGCAGATGAGATTGAGCCACGAAACTTTTATGCGCCTCGAGCACAAGGCGGTCACCCTGCTCGGAATGTCGGGTGTGGGTAAGACCACCATCGCCAGCAAGTTGCCCAAGCAGAATTGGTTCCACTACTCCGGGGACTACAGAATCGGGACCAAGTATCTGGAAGAGCAGATCCTCGACAATATTAAGAAGCAGGCAATGAAGGTCGACTTTCTGCGCGATTTGCTTCGCAGCGATTCGATTTACATCTGCAGCAACATTACAGTGCACAACCTGGACCCGATTTCGACATTTCTCGGAAAGATCGGCAATCCGGAGCTCGGTGGTCTCTCGGTTGAGCAGTTCAAGGAACGCCAGCGGCTCTATCACGACGCCGAGGTCGGCGCGATGAAGGACGTCGAGTCATTCATCGTCAAAGCGAAAGAAATCTACGGCTATGCCCACTTCATCAACGACGCGGGTGGAAGCATCTGCGAACTGCATGACCCTTCAGCACTCGAAACCTTGGTCAAGCACACGGTTATCGTTTACCTGCGCGCCGACGACGATATGGAACAGGAGCTCATCCGACGGCAGATCGAAAATCCAAAGCCGCTTTATTATCAGGAGAGTTTCCTCGACAAGATGCTCAGCGATTACTTGAGAGCTGAGGGCGCCACTCGCGTCGAGGAAATCGACCCGGATAAGTTCGTGCAGTGGACTTTTCCAAAGCTGGTCGCGCATCGGCGGCCGCTTTATGAAGACATCGCGGCTCGCTACGGCTATACCATCGACGCCAGGGAGATAGACAATGTGCACACCGAATCGGATTTCCTCAGCTTGCTCCGGGATACCCTGAAGGCCCAGGCCAGGGCCGCCTGAAATCATGCCGCTGGTCGCGCACACCAATCTGCCCACTTTCGCCCGCCTGCGCGAAGAAGGGCACGACGTGCTGAGCGTGGACCGCGCGCGACATCAGGACATTCGCGAGCTTCACGTGGGGCTGCTCAACATGATGCCGGACGCGGCCCTGGAAGCCACCGAACGGCAGTTCCTGCGTTTACTGGGGTCAAGCAACCGCATCGCGCAGTTTTTCGTTCACCCGTTTACCGTTACCGGCGTTCCCAGGGAAGGCGCGCTTAAGGAGCACGTCGAGCAATATTACGAGACCTTCGAACAAATACGGTCAGATGGACTCGACGCTCTTGTCATTACCGGAGCCAATCCCGTCGAAGCGGAAATCAGCCGCGAGACGTTCTGGGAGAGTCTCGTCGAGGTCATGGCCTGGGCGAGAGAAAATGTCTGCTCGACCTACTGCTCGTGCCTCGCGACCCACGCTGCGTTCAAGGTTTACCACGGCATCGAGCGCACGCCCTATAAGGAGAAGCTATGGGGTGTGTACACCCATCGCGTTGTGCACCGCAGACACCCGCTGGTAGCTGGAATCAACACCCGATTCGAGACGCCGCACTCCCGCTGGAACGACGTCCCGCCGGCGCAGATCGAGGCTGCGGGGATGAAGGTTCTGGTGGAGAGCGACGAAGCCGGTGCGCTCGCCGCGGTGAGCCCGGACCAGTTTCGTTTCCTCTATTTCCAGGGTCACCCGGAATACGACGGCAACAGCCTGCTTAAAGAGTATAAGCGCGAAGTGATGCGCTTCGTGGCGCGTGAGCGCGAAGACTATCCCCCTTTCCCGGAGAACTACATCTCACCTAAGGCGGCTGAGCTGCTCGAGGGGTACAAGGACCAAGTGCTGGCAGCGGTGGGCCGCGGAGCGTCGCCGCCGCCGGTTCCGGAAGCCGAGGCGGAATGTCACGTTGACAATACCTGGACGGATACCGGAAAGGCGATGTTCAACAACTGGCTCGGACTCGTCTACCAGCTCACGGACCGCGACCGCAAGATTCCCTTTATGAAAGGGGTGGATCCGTCAGATCCGCTCCGACTTCGCGAAAGCAAAGATATCAGCGCAGCCTGAATTTCGGCGATCGCGAGCCGCGATCGAGCGCTTCCGCTTACTGCTTCTGATATCTCGTGATCGAGTCGGCGTCGACTCGCGCGGGCACGCGTTCAAAGGGGGCACAGCTCATTCGTGTTTGCCGAAGTCGACGACGCTAAACCTTATCAAGCGCTTGCTCGAGATCCGCGATCAGGTCTTCGATGTCCTCCAGCCCGGTGGACAGACGCACCAGGCCATCGGTAATGCCGACACGTTTACGCTCGGCTTCATCTACGTCCGCGTGGGTCATGGTCACCGGGTGGGTCACCAGCGACTCTACGGAGCCGAGATTTTCCGCCAGGCTCCAAAGCCCCAGCGCGTCCATAAGCTGCTTGCCGGCGGCCACGCCTCCCTTAACCTCGAACCAGAGCATGGCTCCGAACCCTGAAGCCTGCTGTTTTGCCAGCGCGTGCTGACCGAAGGACTCCAAGCCCGGATAGCAGACGCGTGCGACCTTGGGGTGACCCTCCAGCATGCGCGCAACTTCCATTGCATTCGCCGATTGCGCGTCCATGCGCACCGAGAGCGTTTTGCATCCCTGCATCGTCAGCCAGGCCACCAGTGGCGACATGATAGTGCCGGTGGCGTTTTGCACGAACCGTATCCGCTCGTCCAGATCGCCGTTGGCGCTCACCACCGCCCCGCCAACGGTGGCGTTATGACCATCCAGGTACTTGGTGGTGCTGTGTATAGACAGGTCCGCCCCCAGTTCGAGCGGACGCTGGTAATAGGGAGTGAGAAACGTATTGTCCACCGCGTGGGGAATGCCGTGGTCCGCGGCGATCTTGGAAATCGCGGCGATGTCGCTGAGCTTCATGGTGGGGTTGGCCGGCGTTTCGGTGAGAATGAGGCGGGTGTTCTTTCTTATGCTCTCGGCCACCGCGCCGGGATCCGCGGTGTCGGCGAAGGTGAAATCGACGCCGAAGCGCGAAAACACTTTGGTGCAAAGTCGGTAGGTGCCTCCGTACGCAACGTCCGAGATTACCGCGTGGTCTCCGGCGTTTAGCAGCGCCACCATGGTAGCGTTGATGGCCGCCATGCCGGTGGAGAAGGTGCAGCAATCGGCGCCGCGTTCAAGCTTAGCCAGCTTGTGCTCAAGAGCGCGGACCGTTGGATTGGCCGAGCGGGAGTAGGAATAACCCTTCTCCAGGTAGCGATCCACGGACTCCTGCACGTAGGTCGTGGACTGGTGTATCGGCGTGAGGATTGCTCCGGTAACCGGATCCGGTTCCACGCCGGCGTGTATCTGTTCAGTGCGAAAGCCCATGATGTTCCTCGATTTATGTTCTTGACGGCCGTCAGCCCATCGGGCCGGCGGGCTATTCTAGCCCGCATTACTCGCCGACGCGCCACGGATAATTGGCGAATGGCACGGTCTTCCTGCTTCCGGCGAGCTAAGCCGCTAGGGAAAGCGATGGGAATGGTCAACGGTCAGACGTAATCCAGCGGCAGCGCGGTAGTGTACTTGATGCGCTCCATGGCGAAGCTCGAGCTTACGTCAGTGATGTTCGCCTGCTGAATGAGCCGCTTGTAAAACCGGTCGTAGGCCGGAATGTCCGGAACCACGACGCGCATGAGGTAATCGATCTCGCCGCTCATGCGGTAGAACTCCACCACCTCCGGAAAGACAACCACCGCGCTGGCGAACTTTTCCAGCCACTCGATGTTGTGCTGGCCGGTGCGGATCGCCACGAAGACGTCGATGCCGATATTCAGATGAGCCCGGTCGAGCAGCGCGACCCGCTTACGGATAATCCCGGACTTTTCCAGGTTCTGAATCCGCCGCCAGCAGGGCGTGGTGCTCAAGCCCACCCGCTCGGCGATCTCCGCGGTGGAAAGGGTGGCGTCGGCCTGCAGCAGGGCGAGGATTTTGCGGTCAATGAGATCCATTAAAATATTTTTTTAAAATCTGAGAAGAATATAGACTGGAATTCTATATTGTAAGGCAATAATAGTGATATTCAAAAGCATTTTCCCTCTAAAATGATATATTATTTCAAAATATTTCTCGTATCCGGAGTCTTCATGTCCGCGAACTTTTTCACCCGCCACCTGGAAAGCGTGGAGGAGACCTATGTCGAACACTTCGGCCACGCTCTGAGCTTTGCCGCCACCCTGGCCGTTGCGGCGGCGGTCTGCCTGGTCCACGCGTTGCTGCCGTTTCTTTTCGAGCGCACCGGAAGCCGGCTGATCCACCGGCTGCACGACCGCATGGTGGTCAATCGTAAGCGCCGCCGCCCAGCGGGCGACGTTGTTTCGGGATCCGTCGGCGCGCGCTCTGCCTGAGGTCCGGCGCTGGGTCCGACCGCCGGCGGCGAGGGACCTCGCCGCCCGCCTGTACCTTCAGTAGCGAAGCGTCACCGATAAGGCGTAGTGATCGCTGGGGCAAAGCCCACCGACCGGCTCCCGACCTTCAAGCTTTGCTGCGATCACATGACCCGCACCGTTGTCAGCGGGTTTTCCCACCAGCACGTAATCTAACCTGCGGTTCGGCTCCAAAGCGGTGACCCCGTTGGGATTGCGGTTGTCCCAGGTGAACCCGGGACTCTCGGGGGCCGCGACTTCCCAGGCGTCATAGAACACCAGTCCTTCCACCGGCGGGCGGGTCTTACCGGTAATCATTCGGATCTCCTCGGAGGGCGGGACGGCGTTGAAGTCTCCGCAGACAAGCGCAGGCACCGGCGTTTGCGGGAGCTTGTGCAAAAATTCGCACAATGCCGTTACCTGCCGCTGGCGGATAAGGCTTTCTTCCGGTTTATAGCTGAGATGCGTCGAGCACACGTTAATGGCTCCGCGGGGACCATCAACACGGGCGTAAACGGCGTTGCAGTTTCGGCTGCCGTCGTCGCTTGGCATCGACGGAAGATCGAGGTGCCGCGATTCTTCGATGGGCCAACGGGAAAGTATTGCGTTACCGAATCCGAGACCGCTGATGTGGCTCGCGGCCGCATAGACATACGAAAAGCCGATTTGCCGCGCAATCTCGGCGGCCTGATTGGTACGCTCGTCGCCCCAAACTTCCTGTAACGCAATGACGTCTGGAGATAGGTGCTTGATGACCTCGATGATTAACGCTTGGCGCGCCTGCCAGTTATCGCCGAAACGCCACCATACGTTCCATTCGAGGATCTTGGCGCGAGTTTCGAGAAGAGGTCCGTTTCTGTGTCCCGGGGAAATCTGTGCCGTGGCTTAGCCCGCCTTGTGTTACTGAATCACTGATTGCTCTACCGCAAGAAGTGCCTGTCTCCTGATCCTGAAATCGGCAAGTGATACCATGGATGCGGCTCCAGTCGCCCTGGAGGTGCATCGTGAAGCTGCGCGCGGCTCTTTTCGCACTGTTTCTAACATCCGGTCAATCTGCCGCTGGCGATTTTGAAACTGGTGTGCGTGCCGCAGCAAGCGGCGACTATGAAACTGCATTTACTTTGTGGCGGCCGCTGGCAGAAGCCGGGCACGTGGACGCACAGTTCAACCTCGGGCTGATGTACGACAACGGAACCGGTGTGCCGCGCAGCCTGGAAACCGCGGCCGTGTGGTACCGGCGCGCCGCCGAGGCCGGAGATCGCACGGCGCAAAGCTACCTGGGTGAAATGTACGCCAGGGGTCAGGGGGTCGAGCAGAGCTTTGATCAGGCCGTCGAATGGTACGAAAAAGCCGCCTTCAAAGGGGATGCTTTATCGCAGTACAACCTGGGCATTCTTTACGCATCGGGAAAAGGCGTGCCACTGGACGACGTTTATGCTTATGCCTGGCTGAGCGTCGCCCGCGCCAGCGGACAGCCCTCGAACGGCGTGCTCGAAATCATGGCAAGCAGCATGTCGCCCGCGCGTAAGCTGCAGGCGGCTGCGCTCACCGAGACCCTGATGAAAAAATGTGGCGTGGAGTGATCTGAAGCGAGGAAAAATTCAGCTTCAGTCTTCTCCCTCTTTGTCGAGCTCGTCCAGAACTCCGAGCTTACCGTCGAGCACCTGGCGGATACCGTCGAATTCAACGTGGAGCCGGTCAGCGAGCTCTAACTTTTCCTTCAGCTCTTGCTTTGCCTTCTGAATCTCCACTTTCTGTTTGGCAACCTTGTCCGCAAGCACCTTAAGTTTCTTGTAATGCTCGGCAACCTTGGCCTCATTCTCCGACGATCTCTTGATCCAGTTCGCCCGGGCAGCTTCCACCTGTTTCTTGATGACTATCATTGCCGCCTTCTTGAACTGCGCCTTCCAACCGGAAATTTCTTCCTCGTGACGGTTGCGCTCTGCTTCGGCGAACCGCCGCAATGTTTCCTCGATCTCCGATATAGCTTCTGAAAAAGCATCGCCGGAATCGCTTTGCCTCGAACCCGCCGCGGCGTCTTTCGAAGCAACCGCGGGGGTTTTGATCTTATTGCGGTCGGGCAAAGGTGGCGACTTCGGTTCGTCCGTGTCTGCGTCGACGACCTCGAGCGCCTCGTTCAGCCGCTCCATCCGATCAGCGGTATCGGAATCCTTCGCTCCGCTTTCCGCGACCTCTTCTGAATCGGTTCCCGCCAGAACTTTCTTGTGCTGCCGACCGATCTCCCTGATGAGATGCCCGAGATTCTTCCCAAGATGCGTATCACCAAGGGCATCCTGAGAAATCTCATCTCCCGTCGAGGTTTGATCCTCTTCGCGCTTTTTTGACTCGTTGTCCACGTACTGAAGTGCAGCTTCAATATTGCAGGAAATATAGACTATACCGTTGTGACGCGCAGATTCCGCCGTATTGACGCCCGCGTTGGTGAAGATTGCTACGGCAGATCCGATGACGGTATTGGGGCCGGATTAAGGATGAATTCGGGCCGCAAACCGCAGCGGAAGGGCACGCCCAAAGCCGAGTAAGATAAACCTCAATCGAGCCAACTGGGCGTTGGTCAGCGATGATAGCGCCGATTGTGGTCCAGCCGAGCCGAGGTCACAAGTCATGCGAACCTAAATCCCGAAGCGGGCCCGTGGGGTGGCCGTGGCCTGCAGTCAGGAAGGTATTCTTAGGTATGCGATGCGGGAGCCCGACGACAATCGGGGTCCGCCGATATCTCTACTCCGTTTGGTCAACGGAAGGTTGCGCGGCTACCTGCGACAGCACGTCTTCGAGCCTGCGCCGAGTGGCCGAATCTATCCTGGAAAGCCCTATGATGAGCGCCATTTCTCTGGCCGGATCCTCGGAGCCGGCATCCAGAATCTGACGGGCGAGCGCCGCAAGTTCCTCGAAGCAAATTTCCGTAGCGGATCGAAAATCATCTTCGGTCACCGGCGCCCGGAATGTCCTCCACTCCTCGGGCGAGGTATGGTCCGGCCAGAAAAATACGCCGCCGGCGTCCGACGTCGTTTCGTAGCGTGACGTTGTCAAATCCAGGACGCGGTCGCGCAGCTTTCGGCCAGTGCGCTTGAATCCATAACAACGCACCACGCGTTTAACCAGCAGATCGTCCCGCAACGGCCCTTCGACAGCGATCACGAAATCGATAATCTTCCCTATCGCGTCATCTTGCGACCGATCAAAAAATGTCTCCGGGTCGACTGCGCCGTTGGTCGAGTGAGGATCGCAAACCCGGTAAGTGTTCGTCACCTTGAACTCGACCGAAGCGGGTGTCGATACCGATCTTTCATTCGCGGTCGTAGAATCGAAAGTCGTCGGTGATACGCGCTGAATCTCGTCGCGCGCCGGAGAAGCGTCTTGAAATTTTGATTCCTCCGCCGCCAGGCGTCGTAGGGATTCCTGAAGCAAAGTCATTCTCTCGACCTCGGCTTCCGCTCGAGCGCGTTCCAGCAGATCGGTGAGAATCCCATCCAGGCGGTCTGCGGCACGCACTGGGTCGAGCCACCAGTCCAAAGACCATACCCTCACGATGTTCCACCCGACCCGGCGTAGCGCCTCCTCACGCAGCTTTTCGCGATCGCGGGCCGTTGCCGAGCGGCGGTATGTCTCGCCGTCGGACTCGACTCCCGCCAGGTAGCGACCGGGGCTGTCCGGATGAACGATACCCAGGCCGACTCGAAAATCCGATACGCCGATCTGAGGGTGCGCGACCCAGCCACGCTCCGACAAAGCACGGGCAACTGCCGACTCGAAAGGGGACGCGTACTCGCCGACGGAGCCGTAGATAGATTCGGCTAAAGCGCGCGGCCCGCGTTCCGCGAACTCGAGAAAATGCTTGAAGTCCCTAACTCCCGCGCCGCCCGCTCTCGACAGATCGATTTGCTCAGAACGCAATGTCGTATACACGACGAGCTCGCTGCGCGCGCGCGTGATTGCCACGTTCAGACGCCGTTCTCCGCCCTCGCGATTCAGCGGTCCAAAGTTCATGCTGACGTGGCCATCAGCGTCGGGCCCAAAAGTGACCGAGAACAATATGAGATCTCGCTCGTCCCCCTGAACACTTTCCAGGTTCTTAACGAACAGCGACTCGAACCGATCCTCGGAAAAGTACTGCTCGATGGGTGGGTCCTTAAGCCTCTCGTCGTCTAGCAAATCTTCGATCAGTCTTTGCTGCTCAACGTTGAAGGTAACCACGCCTATAGAGCGATCCGAGTTCGTGAACAACGGATTTCTAAGACGCTTGACCACCTCCGCTACCACCGCCTTAGCCTCCGCACGGTTCGTTCGGGTGCCTCCTCGACCGTATACGCCGTCAGGAACATAGCGGCAACGCACAGCCCTGTCAGAGGTATGCGGCGACGGGAAAGTAATCAGCCCCCCGCCGTAATAACGATGATTCGAAAACGCGATCAGGCTTTCATGCTCGCTTCTGTAGTGCCATTCGAGATTGCGCGCGGGAAGACCTGCGCCCAGGCATTCGTCCAGAATGCTTTCGAGGTCGGCTTCGAATTCGTCGCCCTCATCCAGGTCCTCGTCGACGCGGCTGAAAAAGCTCGTTGGCGGCAGCTGCTTTGGATCTCCCACCACCACCGCCTGTTTGCCTCTGGCGATGGCGCCGACCGCGTCCCAGACCGTGATCTGCGAGGCCTCGTCGAAGATCACCAGATCGAAAATGGACTGATCCGGAGCCAGATACTGAGCCACGGAAAGCGGGCTCATGAGCAGGCAGGGCGTGAGCCGGGTTAGCGCAGACGGAATCTCGCTGATGAGCTGACGAAGGGGCTTGTGGCGCGCCTTCTTTTCCAGCTCTCTGCGTAGAACGCTGAATTCCGCCGCCCGGGTGCCCCGCTCCCGCTCCGGCACCCTGGAACAGAGACTGGAGCGAATGTACCGCCTCGTGAGTTCGGTAAAGCTGTCGTCGAGCCGGGTGAACGCTTCTATTTCATCGTCGCGACGCGCCGAATGAAAAGTGCGCAGCACTGGATCGACCTGAACCACCTGCGAGATCCACCAGCGGCAGTAGGAGTATTCGAAGCAGCGGGCAATCCAGCCTGGAGCGACGTCTCCCTGCTCTACCGCGGAAACCAGCGGACCCAAACCGGCTCCGACGGCTTCATCCCGAACCCGCCGCCACGCGCACCAGGCGTTGAGCTGCGTCTCCCTCTCGATCAACTCGCCGGCCGTACTGCTCAGCGCATCCAGCCAGTCTTCTCCCTCGCTGGCGCGAATACATTCGTAAACATTCGCTTTCGCCAGGCTAGAAAACTCCTCGAGGATGGCTTCCAGGGCTTTCAGGCTATCGCCGAGGTCCGCGCACATCTCCCCCAGGAGCGCTTCGGGATCCAGCAGATCGTTCTCCCGGACGATCAGCTCCCTTACGGCCTCATGAAATTCGATCAGGGAACTGGTTTCGTTCCCCAGATTGGCGATGGCGTAAAGCAGGCGCCGTGCCAGAATGAGTTCCTCTATCAGCGGCTCAAGCGCGGTCTCGAGTCCACGCCAGCTTGTTGCTCTCCCGGTGAGAGGGGTTAGCGCCTCAATCTTCTTACCGGTGTCCTGGAGCTCCCAAAGCAGCTTGAGTTCTTCTCCGTAGTCCGGTATTCCCGCCGCTCCCCCGTGGGTGATCATTGCGTTGCGAATTTTCCGCCGGACTGATTCGGATTGTGGCCACCAGCTGGAGCGAACATCCCGCCAACGCGCGGATTCCGGCCGTGACGCATCGCTGTCGATATGCTTCCCGGCAGTTGTATGCGCCAGTCTTCGTTCGAGATTTCGATACCGCTGCAACAGCCCGATGCCGAGATCAAGTGCCGCGACAATGCGCTCCGCCCCGCGCCCCAGCGCAAATTCCAGATCCCGCCCGCGCGTCTGCGGTAGAGTCGTGATAAGGAGCTTGAGCGCCCTCAGCTGATCGAGCGTCAAATTCCGTCGCCTTATTCGCAGCGCACCAAAGATTCCGGCGATCCGCTCGCGGGTCTGGGACAGCGTTTCGACAATTCTGGTCGCAGCGTCCACAAGAGCGCTCTGCCAGGCCGGCGACCAGTCAGTTTGATGAACCGCGTAAAACGCGTTACCGGAAACTTGACCGGTTTCGCTGGCGTAGATGTCCATTCGCCTGGCGATATCCCGAAGCCCCGCCAGCGCGGCATCGTCATGGCAGTCGGGAGAGGTCCAGGAAAGCTCCACCAAAGGTTGCCCGATATCTTTAATCACCTGGCCAAGAGCGTGAAACGGCGTCAGCCCGTTCCGGTATCTATGATGAATTCGCTTGACGTAAAGATTCAGCGACCCACGCTGCTCGCCCAGCTGCTTTGCCGCGGCTTCCCACTCATCCTCTTCGGAAAGATCCGTCAGATTCCAGGCGGCGCGCAGCTGCTCGAGAACTTCGACTTTCTTCGCCCTGTTCGAGTGGAGTTCAAGGCAGAATTCGCCGAGTCCCACGTCCTGAAGTCTCCTGTAGACGACATCCAGTGCCGCAACCTTCTCCGACACGAACAGCACCGTCCTGCCTTGCGCAAGGGTATGGGCAATCATGTTGGAGATGGTCTGAGATTTTCCCGTGCCGGGCGGTCCTATGAGGACAAAATCTTTCTGGTTCGAGCATCCGGCGACCGCCGAAAGCTGAGACGAATCAGCGGGCAGCACGGTGCACAGACGGTCGGGAGGATAGTCTTCGTCGAGTTGGGCCGGATTTGGGAATTCGCCGATCTGGTCGAACAGATGACGCGGACTTTCGGTCAGGTGTCTAACCACCCTGTTGGCCAGAATCTGATCTGCCCGGTCGACCAGATCCTTCCACATGAGATATTTGGCAAACGAGAATGTTCCGAGAACGACTTCCTCTAAGACGTCAAAGCCCTCAATCTCTTCCATCTCCCGGCGCACCCGGCTCCATACGCCGGCAACGTCTACGCCGTTCTCATTCGAGGACAAGGACTCGTCGAGACCGCTGATTTCGAGGCCGAAATCCTGCCGCAGCATCTCGAGCAGTGTGGTGTTGAATCGCGGCTCGTCCTCGTGAAGCGTCAATCGGACGCCCGAGCGCACGCTTCGCCGATGAAGCGTCACCGGGATCAAGACAAGCGGCGCCTTGAATTTCCGTTCGCCCTTGTCGTCGCGTTTCCACTGGAGGAAACCGAAAACCAGGAACAAAGTGTTTGCGCCGCCCTCCTGAATATCCGTTCGCGCGGTTCGGTACAACTCGATGAGGCGGGTGGACAGGTCGACCTTTTCGAGGTCGACCATGACCTCGTTGCGCTCCAGTGCCTCTGTTGCGAGACGGCCGCGGGTTGTCCCGCGAGTACCTTCGGGGCCGAGCCCTCCGGGTTCCCGCCGTCCGTCGCCGGATGACTGAGGCGTTGGGACAATCTTTATCCTGGCCCCGGCGGCGAGCTCCTCCGCCAGAGTCAGCGGATCCGGGCAATAAAGCTCCAGCGATCGCCGGGTCGGCTTGAAATTGAGCAGCCGGTTGTGAAGGGAAAGGTCCAGCAGCTTACGCTGCCAGCGGGCCAGGCGGGTAGCGGCTCTTTCGCTCGCTTCGTGCTGCCGCTTGCGTTGGCTTTCGGCCACAATGGCCTGGCCGAATTCGCTATCGTCAGGCGTCGCCCCCTCCTGGCGTGAGCCCGGCGACGGGTGGCCATCGGGCGTGTGGCCGGCCTGGCCGGGATCAGAGCGACGCGTATCGACCGTCACCGGGTGTCACTTCCATCCGTTGGCCACCGAATCGGCCTTCGCATCCGGGATCAGTCCCTGGCAAATCCGCGATACTCGGCGCCAGGCCAAGCAGGGACAGAACGATGATCTCGCAGTCGCGCCGGAAATCCAGACGCCCCGGGAAGCGGGGACGGCACCGGTTGCGATACAAAGACGATGCGCGGAGCTTGATCGGGGAATATGGCGACCGATGATGATTCGCACACGATCAGTTGTGATCAGCACATATACGATGAACCCGGTGTTTCAGACTGGAGGTGACGGAAAGTTTCGGTTGGAGTTGTTTTGCTATCGAGATCGACGCGCGGCTGGGGCAGTTGACCTGAGGTCGTATGGCGGGTCCCATCGGCATCCTTGAGCTCGAGGCGATCAATAAACCGGAAGCACTTTCGCCCTTGAACGGCGTCCTTGTCAACCGCGGCCGGCAATGCTGAAAAACGGTCTAGAGTGATCCCCGCGCGGCGGTCTTCTTCGTCGCCTGAGCCCCCTACACGATTGGTGGCGCGCGGCGTTACGCAGACGGACGACCCGCCGGGGCGCAGCTACGCCGCCGGCGGGCCGGAATCATGTGAAATTAAAAAGCACCGCTCCTGAGCTCAGCGGTCTCAAGCCGGCGCAGTCGGCTATTCTGCCGCTTCGTCTTCCTTTTCCAGCTGTTCCAAGACGCCCAATTTTCCATTGAGCACCTGGCGGATGCCGTCAAACTCGATGTGCAGGCGGTCCGCCAGCTCGAGCTTGGCCTTCAGCTCTTTCTTTGCTTCCTGAATTTGCGCTTTCTGTTTTGCCACCTTGTCGGCGAGAATTCTCAGCTTTCGGTACTGTTCCGCCACCTGGGCTTCTTTCTCGGCAATGAGCTGATCGGCGCGAAGTCGCTCCGCCTGGGTAAAGCGCTGCAGGGCGGACTCGATCTCCGACACCAGCTGGGCGATTTTGGGAGCCGCGTCGTCACCCTCGGCGCTGGCTTCAGCCCCCAGGGCGACGGCCAATGGCGCATCGTCGCTCTCAGCAAGCTCGCTATCCGCAGCCACTGATGCCTTCGCCTGGTCCGTCGATTCAGCACCCTCCTCGCTTTCCATCGGCGCTGTCTCAACCGGCTGGCCCGTGTTCGCGTCAAAAGAAGTATCGAGGCTGAAATGACTTGGATCGAAAGGATCGGTCTCGAGTCCCCCCTCAGCCGATTCCCCCGAGCGCTGGAAGTTTTCCTCGTCTCGCCTGATTTCCGTAATGAGCTGACCTAAATCCTGTCCGAGCTGGGTATCGCCCAGGACGTCCTCGGATACCTCTTCGGTTGTAGAGGCGTGCTCCTGACCCCCCGGCCGGGACTCGTCTTCGGAATCTTCGGATTCAATCTCAATCTCGTCAATTACTTCTGATTCGATGTTCACGCTTTCTGTCTCCACCGCAACTCTGCATCCAGAATGAATAATACCGCAGCCGGTTGCCGATTCGCCTGCAGACTCCGCGGCTCTTGGCTGCTGCTAAAGCTCGTCGAGGATCGGCGACAGCCCAAACCGCCAACTGCACACGACCGACACCTTACCCGACCACTTAGCAAGCTGTTGAAAATCAAATTCCTATCGAGATTCAACTGAAAATTCGAGGCGCTGAATCTATTTCCGCCTCGGTTCATCGATCAGGCGCATTGCCGCGCAACCGATGTTGGTTCGTCCGTGCACCAAGATTCTACCTTCGAAATGAGTCAATTCTTCGACTAGCCGCTCAAGGATAATCGTTCCTCGTTACAGAGAACAAATCGGAAAAAAAATCCAGCGGAATCAGCGCCCAGTTGCGGTGGGATCGTCTAAAGCAACCGGATGGTGGCTACGGGTGGGATCGAACCACCGACCTCACGATTATGAGTCGTGCGCTCTCACCAGCTGAGCTACGTAGCCACGGGGGCAGTGAAAAATACAGAAGCGGGTATCCCCTTGCAAGCCGCGCCGTAAGGACAAGACGGAGCCCTGGCCCGTCCCGTTCCCGCACCGAAAACGCCGGCGGCAAATGGATTCCGCTGCGCTCGCTCCATCGCCAGCGGGGCTCAACCCGGAAAGTCGATCCGGCGCCCCGCCTGACGACTCCGGCCGGCCATAAGATTGAACAGCATCTTTCGCTACGCGATGGTCAGACGTTGAAGCGAAAATGGACAACGTCGCCCTCGCGAACGACGTAATCCTTACCCTCGAGGCGCCACTTCCCGGCCTCCTTGGCGCCGGCTTCGCCTCCAAGGCGGACGAAGTCCTCATAGCCGACAACCTCGGCGCGGATGAATCCTCTTTCGAAGTCCGTATGGATCACGCCGGCCGCCTGGGGCGCGGTGGCGCCCCGGCGCACGGTCCAAGCGCGCACCTCCTTCGGTCCTGCGGTGAAAAAAGTCAGCAAATGGAGCAGATCGTAGCCGGCTCGGATAACCCGGTTGAGCCCCGGCTCTTCGATCCCCGCGTCGCTCAAGAATTCTCGTTTTTCGTCCTCGGTCATTCCGGCAAGCTCGGCCTCCATGGCCGCGCACACCGTAACCACCGAGGCCTGATCGTTAGCGGCGATTCGCTGCACCGCGGAAACGTGCTCATTGCCGGTAATGCCGTCTTCATCCACGTTGGCAATATAAAGCACTGGTTTCGACGTCAGCAGATGAAGGTCGCGAATCGTCGCCTGCTCGGTCCCGGTCAACGCGAAGCTTCGCGCCGGGCGGCCACCGTCCAGGTGCGCGGCGAGACGCTCCAGCAGCGAGCGGCGGGAAAGCGCGTGGCGGTCACCAGACTTTGAGCCCCGCGCGGCGCGCTCCAGGTTGCGGGACACGGTCTCTATATCCGCAAGCAGCAGCTCCGTATTGATGATCTCGATGTCGTGCGCTGGAGAAACCTGTCCCGATACGTGAACCACATCGGCGTCGTCGAAGCATCGCACCACGTGCGCGATGGCGTGGGTCTCGCGGATGTTGGCGAGAAACTTGTTCCCAAGCCCTTCGCCCTTCGACGCCCCCGCGACGAGTCCGGCGATGTCGACGAATTCAATGGTGGTCGGCACCACGCGCTGCGGCTTGACGATGGCGGCGAGCCTATCCAGCCGTGGATCCGGCACCGGGACGATGCCGACATTGGGCTCAATAGTGCAGAAGGGGTAGTTCTGGGCCGCGATCTGCGCGCTGGTCAGGGCATTGTATAGCGTTGACTTGCCGACGTTGGGCAGACCCACGATGCCGCATTTGAACCCCATGGAATTCGGTTAACCGTTAGAAACAGCCCGCCGATTTCAGGCGGGCAGCCGTGGTACGGTCCGCGCTGGGCCCGGGGAGCCCGCACTGACGCGATCACCGGGCATGATCTCAGTCGACTTTGCCATCGTCGCCGTTAGCGTTCGGTGAACCGGGTTTGCTATGCAGCTGGTTCATGGCGCGCGGAAAATCGCCGCTGACGATCAGCTCGAACGCGTCCAGCGCGTCCGCCACCGCCCCTTCGATCAGCGCATACTCGTCGCCCCCCGGTCGGTTGAGCACGTAGCCGGTGACCAGATCCTTGTGGCCGGGGTGACCGACGCCGATCCTCAGTCGAGCGAAATCCGGGCTGCCGAGCGCTGGTATCACGTCTCGCAAACCGTTGTGACCGCCGTGGCCGCCGCCGCGCTTCAGGCGCACCACGCCGGGCGGCAGATCGATCTCGTCGTGGGCGATGAGAATGTCCTCTACTGGCAAGCGGAAAAATTGAACCACGGCCGCAACCGAACGGCCGCTCTCGTTCATGTAGGTCGTGGGTTTCAGCACCCGCAGCGGGTGCCCGCCGACGTTGAGCTCGGCAAGCTCGCCGAAAAATCGCGAATTGCCGCGAAAGGTTGCGGCGAATCGCGAAGCGACCGCATCGGCGAACCAGTAGCCGGCGTTGTGTCGCGTTGAAGCGTACCTATTGCCGGGGTTGCCCAGCCCCACCAGCAGCCGCAGCGGGCTCGCCCGAGTTTGCAGCTGGTCGGCCGCCACCCGCTCAGACGTCCACCCAGCTCATCATCGCGGATGCAATCGTCCCCCGGCCGTGGATACCCGGGGACCTTAAGCTCAAGATTCGTCCTTGTCCTGGTCTTTTCCCTTTTCCCGTTCCTGGCCTTCGCCTTCCGCGGTTTCGGCTTTTTCCTCGCCTTCGGCCCCTTCTTCGGCCGCGGCTTCCAGCGCCTCGCCCTCGAGCTCCTCTTCGGGCTCCTCACCCAGATCCAGCTCATGGGCCTGCTCGACGCTTACGATGACGTGGTCGTGGGCCGCATCCTCAATCGCTGTTGCCAGCATCACCCCTGGAGGCAGCGTGATCTCGGAAAGGTGCAGCGAGTCGCCGATATCCAGATTAACGATATCCACCTCGATGTACTCGGGCAGGTCCTTGGGCAGACAGCTGATCTCCACATCCACCATCAGGTGACTCACGATTCCGCCGGCTTTCTTGCCCGGACTTTTATCTTCATTGATAAAATGCAGCGGAACGTTCATCTGTATCTCTTCCGTGGCACTCACCCTGAAGAAATCCACGTGGGTGACTTTGGTTGTCGCCGGATCCCGCTGTAAGGATCTCAGCACCGCCTGGGTATCCTCTCCGTCGACTTTGACGTTGAGGATGTGGGAAAAGAACGCCTCGTGCGCGAGCTGCTTGCCGACGGCGTTAGCGTCCAGAAGCAGCGGCGTTGGATCCTTATCCGCGCCGTAGAGCACCGCCGGAATCTTTCCCTGTCTTCGATACCTCCGGCTCGGACCAGTCCCGGTCTGCTCGCGAAGCTCGGCGACGACTTCGAACTCACTCATCTTTTTTCTCTCCGAATTCCTTGAAGCTGTATTAAAAACTCAAGCAACCACGCAAAGTTCGCGCGCCGCTCAATCCATGAATAGCGAGCCGATGGATTCCTCGCTGTGAATCCGCCGGATGCTCTCCGCAATCAGCTCGGCGATGCTGAGCTGCCGAATTTTTGCGCACCGGGTCGCGCGCTGGTCCAGCGGAATGGTGTCCGTGACCACCAGCTCGTCGAGCACGGAATTCTTCACATTATCTACTGCCTTTCCCGAAAGCACAGCGTGGGTGCAGTAGGCGACGACCCTCAGGGCGCCGTTTTGCTTGAGCGCCGCGGCGGCGTTACACAGGGTTCCGGCGGTATCGGCCATATCGTCCACGATAACGCAGGTGCGGCCGTCCACCTCGCCGATGATGTTCATCACTTCGGCTTCGTTCTCGCGCGGTCTCCGTTTGTCGATGATCGCCAGATCAGCGTCGTCCAGGCGTTTGGCCAGCGCCCGGGCGCGG
>JBFIYQ010000003.1:0-23181 GCA_041605275.1 Gammaproteobacteria bacterium | reverse complement strand
CAATGAGCGCATCGACTGGTGGTATCACAACATGAGTTCCGTGGTGGGCGCCGGCGTGGCCGAGACCACCAACCAGCTCGAGTTCGACGACGAGGTCGCGTTCACGGCGCGCTCCGAGCTATATCGACTCGCCCGCCGCCAGGACCAGCGCCCGTTCTGTATGACGGTCAGCTTTACCCACCCTCACGATCCCTATGTGGCGCGCAAAAAGAATTGGGATCTCTACGACGACGGGGCCTTTCCGGCGCCGGCAGTCGGCCCGATTGAATATGCCGATCAAGATCCCCATAGCCAACGGCTTCTGGACGCGTGCGACGCCCGGCGCTTTAACATTACGGAAAAGAACACGCGTGACGCGCGTCGCGCCTACTTCGCCAACGTGAGCTACCTGGACGAATTGATCGGCGGAATTCTGGAGGTGGGTCACTCCTGCGGGCTGGATCGGAATACCGTAACCATATTCCTGTCCGATCACGGCGACATGCTGGGGGAGCGCGGACTTTGGTTCAAGATGAGCTGCTACGAAGGCTCAGTGCGCGTGCCGCTGCTGATCCACGCGCCGGATCGATTTGCCCCCAGAAACGTGTCCGCGCCCGTATCGAGCCTTGACCTGCTACCGACGTTTCTGGATATGGCCGGAATTGACGGCAGCGAATTCAAACAAGAGCTTGACGGCGAAAGCCTGCTGCCGATGCTCAACGGCAACGATCCCGGGCCTGATCGTTACCTGGCGGCGGAATACGCGGCCGAGGGCGCAGTTGCGCCGCTGGTGATACTGCGCCAGGGTGACCTGAAGCTGGTCTATTGCGAAGCCGATCCGCCACAGCTGTTCGACCTGAAAACGGATCCGCAAGAGCTTCGCAACCTCGCGCAAGACCCGGCTTACGGCAAACAGCTGGCGGCGCTGAAACAAGAAATGAAGCGTCGATGGGACCTGGGGCGCTTCGATCGGGAGGTCAGGGGCAGCCAGCGAAATCGCCACCTGGTATTTGGGGCTCTGCGCAACGGAAAGTACCGGCCATGGGACTACGAGCCGATCCAGGACGCGGCAAACCGCTACATGCGCAACCATATGGACCTGAACGTGGTGGAAGCCAACGCACGTTTTCCCCGGAAGGACGCGTGAACCCGGCCGCCGGCGAAAACGAACAAAGATGAAAGCCACGGAACGGCTCAAGCCGGGACTGAGGGGCGAGACATCCATCGTGGTGGCAGACGAGCACACCGCGCCCCACGTGGGAAGCGGCGTAGTGCCGGTGCTGGCCACTCCGGTGATGGTTAATTTACTCGAGGCGGCGGCGCTGTCGGCGGTAGAGAAGTTCCTCGCCCCGGGCTACCAGACGCTCGGCACCGTGCTCAACGTCAGGCACTTCGCCGCCACGCCGGTGGGTCTGAAGGTCCGGGCGTCCGCCGAGCTCACCGCCGTGGAGGGCCGTACCCTGACCTTTTTGCTCAAGGCCGAAGACGAGATGGAAACCATCGGCGAAGGAACCCACGAGCGCGTGGTGGTGAATGTCGATCGCTTCGAGCAGCGGGTGAAGAGGAAGACGAAATCGAACGTCTAAGGCGGAGCCACCTGCACTTTTACCCAGTAAGCGACGTCTGCGCGCGACGGACCCAGCGAGCGCACCTCGGCCTTCAATCCCGTGGCGAGATCCGAGAGTTCGCCGTCCTCCGTGGATTGGCCGAAATGGGATCGATCCAGCCAGATCCTGGTGGTATTAGTCAGGCGAAAGCTGCGTTCGCTGCCGTTCATCTCCAGCGTCAGCGTTCTGGCGTCGTTATCCACGTCGACGATGGTTCCCACCGCCAGGTATTCGCTTTTTAGATAGGGATACGCGCCCACCGGAATATGCCGCTCGGTCATTTCTTGAGCGAAAACGCAAGACGCGAACAGCACCAGGACGACCGGGAGCCTGAATAAAACCCTATTAATATTTCGATTTACACTCATCCGCTGATCTCCCGATCGCTGAGTCACGAGTTGACGAGCTCGGCTTTGGCATCCGCAAGCGCCTCGAGCGATCGGTTGGCAAGGCGTTTTTTACGAAAAAAACTCCGCCTCGCCTTGGCGGCGAGTCGCCCCGCGTGCTTCAGATGCGCCACCGCCTCGGGATGCAGCCCGGCGCCGCTCAAAACCATGACAGCGTCTTCGATTTCGAAGCCGGCGATCTTAAGCTGCTCGTCGAAATCGCCGAACAGCGCGAAGCGTTTGCCCAGACCGCCCTCGACGAGCTCGACTGAAGCTCTGATATTTTCCAGCGCGTTGATAACCCGCAGAAAGGCCGACACCGCCACCACCTGGGTGGCCTCGAGGTCGATGCCGACACCGTTGGGATCAATCCCAGCGAGAATCTGCCCCGCCGGTGAGTTGTTGAACGCGTCGCTGTTGTAGAAAGCCACCGATCCCTCCACCGTCTCGATGGCATTGTTGTGGAAAAACGGACCGGTGTCGGCCGCTTCCACCAGCGGAGGGGTGTTGAAGGTGCCGTCGCCAGGCACGCCGAAACCGTCGTCCGGCGGAACCCGCTCGCCGATCTGGTCGATGGGCTGATCGATAAGATCCTCCACCCCGGTGTTGAAATTTGCGTTGCCGGCGTCCTGCCCGCCCAGGGTCGCGTTGGCGCCGGCATTGCGATGGCAGATGTTGCACTTGCCGAGAGCATTATCGAGGAAGATTTCCTGACCGCGTCTGGCCACCGAGCCTTTAAGCTCCAGCGGAAGCTCCAGATCTTCCTGCCGGCCGAGAGCAAGCTGGAACGCCTCCAGCGCCTCGAGCTCCTCTTCCGTCGGAAGTCTGAAGTCGACGCCGGGAACACGGTTGAGGGTCAACGGGAAGTGCTGGATGACGGCGCCGACGGCAAAGGCCCGCAGGCTGCCGTCCAGGGGTGCGCCGTCTCCGGACCAGCCCGTACGCGGACCGCCGGGGCTGTTCACAGACTGACTCAGCCCGAGCGTGTGGGGAACGCCGCGCTGGGTGAAGACGTTTTCCAGGTCGGAGAACCCGTCCAGGTTCTCGAGGATCAGGCCGAATTGCCGCATCAGCCGCGGATTCTCGAAATTGGCGCTTAAGTCCGGCTGGGACTCGGCCACGAAAAGCGGATCGTCATCGGGCAGCGTGGCGATAAAGGCCTGATCAATGGTGAAGTTATTTTCCGCCGGGTGGCAGGTGCCGCAGGTTCGGCCGTTGCCGTCGAAGGTTTCGTCGAAAAAGATCTCTCGCCCTTCGGTGATCAGCGCTTGTTCCGGGGTGAGCTCGGGCGGAGTATTCTCGCAGCCGACGAGGACGAGCAGCAGCAGGGCCGCGCCGGCGCAGGGCAAGAGCCAAGATAGCTTCCGGACTGCGGCATGGGACGGTGCCATGCTGATCTCCTTGCTGCTTCCGCGACTGGAAAAAGTTGGGACGGTCCCGGTCTCGTTTCGCACGGGATTTTGACTTTCCCAAAGCCGCGGAGTTACGACATTTGAAAAAGTATACGTTTGCAAAGTGGAGGATTTCGTGACTCAGTTGGCAGCGCCGCGGTAAAAGAAATTATCGTGTCAAAAAAAGGAAAACGAGTGAATCTGCTGCGCGATTCGAATCCGTTTTAAAGGGGAAGTTCAGCAATGAAAGTTGGATTTATCGGCCTTGGCAACGTCGGGAGCAAACTTGCGGACAGCTTGCTTCGCAATGGATTCGACCTCAGCGTGCGCGATATCGATTCGTCAGCGGCAAAAGCGCTGCTGGACAGGGGCGCAAAATGGGCCGACTCGCCCAGGGCGCTGGCCGAGAGCAACGATCTCGTCATCACCTGCCTTCCCAGTCCCGCAATTTGCGCAACGGTAATGGAGGCCGACGACGGCGTGTTAAATGGACTATCCGAAGGGAAGATCTGGGCCGAGATGAGCACCACGGACGAGGCCGAGGTCAAACGTCTCGGCGCCCTGGTGGCGAAAAAAGGCGCGTTTCCCGTGGACTGCCCCGTCTCGGGCGGCTGCCATCGCGCCGCCAGCGGAAACATCTCGATCTTCGTCGGCTGCGAGCGCGGGGTTTTCGAGCGCGTCTTTCCGGCCCTTCAGGCCATGGGACGGCGGATACTTCACACCGGGCCGCTGGGTACCGCGTCCATGCTCAAGGTGGTCACCAACTATCTTGCCACCGCCAACCTGGTGACTCTGTGCGAAGCGCTGGTGACCTCGAAGATGGCGGGTCTGGATCTCAATGTCGCCTACGAGGCCATCCGGATTTCATCCGGCAATTCTTTCGTCCATGAAACCGAAAGCCAGGTGATTTTGAACGGCAGCCGCAACATCAATTTCACCATGGATCTGGTAAAAAAAGACATGAGCCTTTTCCAGGCGGTGGCCCAACGTGCCAAAGTGCCGCTGGAAGTCGCACCGCTGCTGCTGCAGATAATTGAGGACGGCATCAGCCGCTACGGCCCGCGGGAGTGGTCGCCAAATGTTATTCGGCGCCTGGAAGAGGCCTGCAGTGTTGAAATTCTCGCTCCGGGTTTTCCTCCGGAGATGATCGACGACGAGCCGGATTCTCCCGGCTATGAGGTTAAGCTCAATCGGTCCAACTGAAATTCCCGCTGCAACAAAATTCTACGCCGTGACCGGTCGGCGTGTCCGGATCACTTCGCGGGCAATGGCCGCGGCCGACCGAGCGCGAATCCCTGGCCGTAGTCGATTCCGATTTCCGTCAAAACGTTAACGCACGGTTTTGACTCTACGTATTCAGCGACCGTGCGCAGTTTGAGCGTCTCGGCCACGCTGTGTATGGCTTCGACCATGGCTCGGTCGCTGAGATCCTGTTCGATGTTGCGAACGAAACTTCCGTCAATTTTCAGGTAATCCACGGGCAGCCCCTTGAGATAGGCAAAAGATGATAATCCGCTGCCGAAATCGTCGAGAGCGAATTCGCCACCGAATTCCTTGATTTGACTCATCAGCTGCCGCGCCGCGTCCAGGTTACGAATGGCGGCGGTCTCGGTGATTTCGAAGCAGACCCGGCCGGCGACGTGTTGGTGCTTTTTGAACTGCGCCTGCAAAAACTTGAGAAACTCGGGGTCGTTTATGGAATTGCCCGAGAGGTTGATGGAAATCTGCGCCTCCGGCTCGCCCGGAAACAGACAGGAGAAATCGCGAAACGCCGTCTCCACCACCCAACGGTCGATTCGATTCATCAGCCCATAGCGCTCGGCGGCTGGAATGAATCCAGTGGGATGCACCAGCTGGTCGTCCAAGTCGAGCATGCGAACCAGAAGCTCGTAACGCCACGGCCGGAGCGGGCTCCTTTCTCCCAACTCGAAAATTGGCTGGTAGTGCAGCACGAACTTGTTGCTCTCCACTGACCTCTGGATGTCCGCCGCCCGCAAGATTTCGCGGTGCCGCGGATCCGAGCCGTTCAGATCTGCTTGGTACAAGTGCACGCGATTTCGGCCCAGGTCTTTTGCCGCGTAACAGGCGACGTCCGCGTGTGTCAGAAGCTCCTCGCCTGACTGCACCTCTCCCGAGATCGACACTACTCCGATGCTGGCTCCGATCTCGTAACTCCGTTCGTCCCATGAGAAATCCAGTCGCCGCACCGCGGTCACGAGCTTTTCGGCTATCTGGACGGCCTTTTCGACCGGACAGTTGTCCAACAGGACTCCGAACTCATCACCGCCGAGACGCGCGACCGTGTCGCGATCGCGAACCTGCTCCTCGAGCAATCCCGCCAGTCTCTTGAGCAGCTCGTCGCCGGCGCGATGACCCGCGGTATCGTTGACAATCTTGAACTGGTCGAGATCCAGATAGCACAGCGCGTGCTTCGATCCGTACTTCTTGCTGCCCTCCAGCGCTCTTTCCAGCCGCTTATCGAACTCACGCCGGTTGCAGAGGCCGGTCAGGGGATCGTGGCTCGCCTGGTGGGCGACCTCGCGAACCATTCGGCGCGATTCGGTCATATCGTTAAAGACCAGAACCACTCCGAGAATTTTCCCGTCACGATCTCGAATCGGTGCGGCAGAATCCTGGATCGCGTACTCCCGGCCGGAGCGGCTGATGAGCACCATTTGATCAACGAAGGTGACGATGCGCTGCTGCGTGAGACAGAGCTTGACCGGATCCTCCGCCGGCTCCCGAGTGGCCTCGATGACGGCTTGAAATACCGAGGTAATCGGCTTGCCCTTCGCCTCCTCGAGATTCCACCCGGTGAGATTTTCCGCTACCGGATTCATGTACTCGATGACGCCTTGGCTATCCGTCGTGATCACCGCGTCGCCGATGGAGTGAAGCGTAACCTGGGCCCGGTCTTTCTCCGTCTGGAGCTCGTGCTCGGTCTGCTCGCGCTGCTGGATTTCGCCGCGCAGCTTCAAATTGGCGCCTGCGAGCTGAATCGCCCACTCCTCGTCCAGTATTCGGCGGCCGGTGAGGGTCAGCAGAAATATGCCGAGAAGCGCCGTGAGACAAAGCCCTCCGGCCAAAAGCGCCCAAGCCTGCCAATTAGCAAGTAAGGAAAAGAAATCCGGCGCGGGCGTAATCACAAGCCGCCATGTCCGCTCAGCCATGGGATAGTTATTGGACCACTTCAACGTATCGTTGCCGAGCTCGGTGACGTCGTCCGTTAACAGTTCCGGATAACCTGAAGCGTCGACGCGGTAGGCGGCGAGCAGGCCGGGAGCGCTGCCGGGCTGGTTGTCGAACAGGCGCACGTCCAGACTGCGGACGTGCACTCCCTCGAGCGCAGTGCGCAATACGTCTCCGATGCGAAACACGCCGACGACATAGCCCTGCAATCTCGAACGTCGCTCATCAATACGCTCGGGTATCGCACCGCCTTCGTAGACCGGCACGAACACCAGCACGCCCGACTGGCTGCCGGTTTCCTGTACCAGCGTGATCGCGCTGGTTGCGACGGCCCGGCCGCTATCGCGCGCTTTATCCAGCGCGGCCCGACGGTCTGGGTTGGAGTAGACATCGTAACCAACGGCGTTTTCATTACCTTCTTGCGGTTCGATAAAGTTGACGAACACGTATTCGGTCCGAACTCCCGCCGCAACCATCCTTCCGGCACTCAGCTCGCGGATAGTGAATCCCTCGAGACCATCCCGCCTTGCGGCAGCTTCGTAGCTCTCCCGTTCCGAATGCGGGATACGCGGATTCCAGGAAAGCGCCTGGATGCCGGGAACCCGGCGCAGGGCGCGATTGACGTACTGCTTGAACTCGTCCCGCGTGACCATGGAGGAGGCGGCGTAGAAGCTCTGCAGCGAATGGACCACCTCGAGATAAACCGCTAAACGGCGCGCAAGCCCATCGCCCACGGTCACGGCTTCGCGCTCGAAATCGAGCTGTAGCCGCCGCCGCTCGTGCAGATCCGAGGCAAAAAAGCCAAAAGTTACCGCGATCAGCGTCAGCGAAAGCGGCACCGCCACCGAGTAAAATCGCCGTCGCCAGAACACCCGCGGTTCGCCAAGTCCGATATAGGCCAGCGGGAGCACCAGCAGGACGCCGATGACGTCTCCCGTCCACCAGGTGAACCACTGCACCGGAAAGTGCGCGGGATCGGCCGCTCCGGTGAAAAACAGCGTGCTGGTGCCCCAGGTGGCGCTGACCAGGCAGGCAAGCGGTCCACCCAGTCCCAGCACGCCGACGATGGATTTGGTTTCGAGCAGCCCCGGATCGCGTCTGAGTATCGGCGCCACAAGGCTCGCCGCCAGTAGGGCCTGAAGGGATGCGCCGATACCAATGCCCGCAGATATGAGCAGCGCGTTCGTTAGCGAGCCGTCACCCCCGTCGCCGAGCGCAGTCGTCATGTTGGCCAGAAGCGAGCCGATCAGAATGCCGGGCCAGAGCCGGCTGCCGTAAAGCAGTAGCGCCGCAAGAGCGGCACCGGATGCCGGCCACACGGCGGTGGCGTAGCCGGGAGGGATCGCAAGCAGAAGGCTAAGACGCGCGGTAACGAAATAAATGGCAGCGAGCGCGGCGATACCCCCTAAGAAGGTCAGACCAGAGACCCCCTTTTTGGGCATTCCGGGATCGAGCGCAGTCGCCCCACCCGGCTGTTGCGCTACCTCGTCGCTGCTCATTGGGCAGTGACTCCTTTATGCATGAAGTGTAGTGCAAAAATTAAGGCCGGCATCGGCGAGAGGATCGAAACTCAGTTTCCGCGCGCGACCGTACCATCGGTGTAACTTTATCGGCTGCCGTGGAGTACCGCTTTAGCGCGGCAAACTCTTCAAAATGTGCACTTCAGCCGTCACCGACCATAGCGCTGATGTCAGGCATTCGCCTCGCGCCTTTGCTCACGGTGCTTTCGTCTGGCCCCGCACCAGCGCGGTAATCTCGGCATCGCCCAGATCGGACCACTGCCCGTAAGCGTTGGCCACGGCAAAGCTGAACCCGCCGCGGACGTTCGCGCACCAGGTCTCGTCGGCGAGCTCAGCGATTTCCGCCACCGAGCTGGCGTGACCCGTCGGCACCGCAACGATGATTTTTTCCACCCGCAGACGCCGCAGGGCGGCAACCGCCACGCGCATGGTGGAACCCGCCGCAATGCCGTCATCAACAATCAGCACGCTTCGGTCACGCAGCTCAGGCGCCGGGCGATCGCCGCGAATTAGCGTCAGCCTGCGCTCGACTTTCGACCGGGCTTTTGACGTGCAGCGCTTCACCACATCCGGCGAGAGTCCGTGACGCGCCACGGCGAGCTCGTTTACCCATTCACCGCCGTCGAAGGCCACGGCGCCGAATCCGGATTCGGTATTCCAGGGCAATAGGATCTTGCTGACCGGCAGCACGTCGAGTTCGAGCTCCAGACCCACCGAAATCTCTACGGCAACCGGCACGCCGCCAGCCGGAATCGCCGCCACCAGCGCGCCGCTGCCGCGGAATCGCTCCATCAAGGCGGCGAGGTGCCGGCCGGCCGCAGTGCGGTCGCGAAAAACCGGCGCCCGGTCGCGCAGCAGTGTGTCGTCGTGGTAGCTTGCCACCTGATTGAAAATAAAACGGCAACAAAGCCATTCTGCCACAGGGGATCCCGCCGCGCTGGAGCTGCGCCTCTCGTCCAGGCGTCCGGTACCAAACCTGGAAACTTAACCCATGGCCCGAACTTACGAAGCCAAGGCGCGGCGGCTGGTGCTGGTGCTCGGCGATCAGCTTCAGGCGGATTCGGCCGCATTCGACGACTTTGATTCGAAGCACGACGCCGTGCTTATGGTGGAGGCCAGGCACGAGGCGGAATACGTGCCGCAGCACAAGAGCCGCCTGGTGCTCTTTTTCTCCGCCATGCGCCATCTGCGCCACCAGCTCGAAGATCGGAGTATCCGGGTGCACTACGCCGAGCTCGACGATCGAAACAACCGCGGAAACTTTGGCGATGAGCTCGAGCGCTGGATCAACAAGACGCGCGCTGAATCCGTTCGCGTCGTCCAGCCCGGCGACCATCGTGTCTTCGAGACGCTCAAACGGCACGCCAAACGCGCCGGCTGTGACCTGGACGTTCTCGAGGACCAGCATTTTCTCTCCCAGCCGGATAATTTCAAGGCCTTTGCCGAAGGAAGAAAGTCGCTATTGATGGAGCATTTCTATCGCCAGATGCGAAAGAAGACCAAGACGCTGATGAAAAACGGCTCGCCCGTCGGTAAGAAATGGAACTTCGATGCCGACAACCGGGAAACCTTCGGCAAGTCTGGTCCGCCGAAGATCAAAGCCCCGCGTTCGTTCCGCCCCGACGCGGTGACGAAGAAAGTCATGCGCATGGTGGAACGGGAATTTCCCGACGCGCCGGGAAAGCTGGATGCCTTCGACTATCCGGTCACCGCAAAGCAGGCTAGAGAGGCGCTTCGCGATTTCATCCGGCACCGGCTCGAAAGCTTCGGCAGGTTTCAGGACGCCATGGTGAGCGACGAGCCCTATCTTTACCACTCGCGGCTGTCATCTTCCCTGAATCTACATATGCTCGATCCCCGCGACGCCACCGACGCTGCCGTGGACGCCTACGACAAAGGTGACGCACCGCTGAACGCGGTCGAAGGCTTCGTACGCCAGATCCTCGGATGGCGCGAGTATGTTCGCGGAATCTACTGGACGCGGATGCCGGAATACGAAAGCCTGAACGCCCTGGACGCCGATCGCCCCGCGCCCGCGTTTCTCTGGACCGGCGAAACGGAGATGAACTGCGTTCGGCAGTGCGTTGGCCAGCTTGTGGATCACGCCTACGCGCACCACATTCAGCGGCTCATGGTGCTGGGGTTGCTTTCGATGCTCCTCGGCGTCAGGCCCTACGACGTGCATCGCTGGCACCTTTCCATGTACATCGATGCCATCGACTGGGTGTCGCTGCCCAACGTGCTCGGTATGAGCCAGTACGCCGACGGCGGCATCGTGGGCACAAAGCCCTACTGCGCCACCGGGGCGTACATCAACCGGATGAGCGATTACTGCGCCGGCTGCCGCTACGACCCCAAAAAGGCCACCGGCGATGACGCCTGCCCCTTCACCACACTTTACTGGGACTTTCTCTCCCGCAATCGCAACCGCCTCAAGGGCAACCGGCGCATGACCATGCAGTTCAAGAACCTCGATCGGAAGTCCAGAAGCGACCTTGGTTCAATCAAGCGCCAAGCTGATCGGGTCACTCGTGAGCTTACCCGTGATGAGTACCTGTAGATGACCGAAAACGCGCGCATACAGTGCCTGAACGACGATTCGCCCGATGACGACGGTGACTACGTCCTCTACTGGATGCAGCAGTCCCAGCGGGCCCACTTCAATCACGCCCTCGAGCACGCGGTGAGAACCGCCAACCAGCGCGGCGAGCCGCTGGTGGTGGCGTTCGGGCTGACGGAGGACTATCCGGACGCCAACGAGCGCCATTTCGCCTTCATGCTGGAAGGTCTCGCCGAGACCGAGCAGGCGTTGAAAAAGCGGCGCATTAAGATGGTGGCGCGCCGGGGCGCTCCCGATGCGGTGGCGCTAGAGCTCAGCGGGCGCGCTTCGGTAGTTATTTGTGATCGGGGTTACCTGCGCCACCAGCGCCAGTGGCGAAAAACCGTCGCCGGGCAGGCGGATCGTCAGGTCATCCAGGTCGAAAGCGACGCCGTGGTTCCGGTGGAATCGGCGTCCGACAAGGCGGAATTCGCGGCCCGCACCATTCGCCCCAAGCTCGGGCGCCAGCGGGATGGGTATCTTGGCGGGATCAGCGAATCCCGGCTCAAGCGCTCTTCACTGCGCCTTACGCTGCCCCAGGGGCTGGACATATCGGACCCGGAAAAAGTGCTGAAAAAGCTGAAGCTGGATCGATCCGTCGCGCCGGTGAAATGGATCGAGGGAGGCACCCGGAAAGCGCGTGCGCGGCTTCGCCGGTTTCTCTCGGGGGATCTCGACGGTTACGACAACGCCCGTAACGATCCGGTCTCGCCGCGCTGCTCTATGCTGTCTCCCTATCTTCATTTCGGACAGATTTCCCCGGTGGAGGTGGCGCGTAAAGTGGTTGCCGCCAAGGCCCCGTCCAGGGCGGACAAGGAGGCGTTCCTAGAGGAGCTGATCGTGCGTCGGGAGCTTGCCATCAATCACGTCTACTTCCGGAAAAACTACGACCGTTACGAGACGCTTCCCGACTGGGCAAAGAAATCCCTTTCGAAGCACAAGAGGGACAAGCGTTCACATCGCTACGCAAGAAAGTCTTTTGAGATGTCGAAGACCCACGACGAATACTGGAACGCCGCAATGACCGAGATGCGGATCACCGGCTATCTGCACAACCACATGCGCATGTACTGGGGCAAGAAGATCCTGGAGTGGTCGAACACGCCGGAGTCCGCGTTCAAGACCGCGCTCTATCTCAACAACAAGTACTTTCTCGACGGCAGGGACCCCAACTCCTATGCCAACGTCGCCTGGATTTTCGGCCTTCACGACCGCCCGTGGCAGGAGCGCAAGGTGTTCGGCAAGGTGCGCTATATGAACGCTAAAGGGCTCGAGCGGAAGTTCGACGTCAAGGCTTACGTTGACGCGGTCGAAGCGCGCGCGTCAAAGGAAGGCTGAGCCTGAGTTTAACCGCCGGCGGGCGCAGTTTCTGATTTACCTCAATCTCTCAGGTAAATCCCCTCGGCCTCCGCCACTCGCGCCAGCGCCTCTTCGAACGCGGCGCGAGATCTCCCGGTCACTCCTTTCAGATACTTATGCAGCTCGGCGTCCTGCGGGCTCGAGTTTTCGCACTCGGCGCAGTACTGCTCGAAGGCGCGCAGATTCATCACGATCTGCGCGAGATGATGGGGACACTCGCATTTGATCGACGGGGACATGGCCACGATCCGGCTGACGATATCGTGGGAGAAACGTGGCGGCGGCGGCTCGCTTTCCTTCTCGCCGTGGGCAGGGCCGGACCGGGGCTCCGCGCCTGACGCACCCGTCATCAAATCAACGGCCGCGCGGCGGAACTCGCTGGAATCGATCGGGGATCGCATGATGATGACGCCCGCGCGTCGGAGCGACTCCAGCGCGGCGCGGGCGCCGAAGCCGTAGACGACCACCGCGCCGCGAGCGCTGAGCGCGCTCATGGCATCCGAGACCAGTCCCTCTGTTCCGTCATGAACCGTAGGGCATTCCAGCACGACGATATCCACGGGCTGTCCAGAGAGCTTTTCCCTGGCCGTGTCGAGGTTGGCACAGCGCAGGACCACATCGATTTCCCGCTGTCCCGCCGCGGCCGGGCCGCCCAGCGTGGCGAGGGCGTTGCCGACTACGACGACGTGAATGCTCTCTGCTGGCTCCTGACCGGCGGCGGCCCCGCGCTGCTCAACGGGGGTGGTCTCGCTGATGCGCTCGAGCTCGGCGAGAGACGCTTTTGCCACCTGCCCGATGGGCACGCCCGCGCTGCTGAGCCTTCTGATCAGCACCAACCGGCGCACGTCCTCGCGCGTGTACAGGCGCTCGCCGCTGGCCGTGCGGTGCGGGGTTACCGCGCCGTAACGCTCCTCCCACTTGCGCAGGTTGTGGGCCGAAAGCCCGGTCAGCTTGGCCACAGCGCCGATTTTGAGTCGCGCCTCGTCTGTTGCCTTTTCCGTCGCCATGAGCGTGGTCCATCCTCGGTTATGGAAAGATGTCTAACATATTAACTTAGACACGCCTTGGACAAAACCAGGAGCGCGTCGACGGCCGGAGAGTGGGTTTCAGGCGCGGGTTTGGCCGGTCATGGACTTGACCAACGGCCCGATGGTGAGCCCCTGGACCAGGATGGAGAACACCACCACCGTGTAGGTCACGGTCAGGATCAGGTCGCGCTCGGGGCCCGCCGGGATGGACAGAGCCAGCGCCACCGAGATGCCGCCGCGCAAGCCGCCCCAGGTGAGGATGCGGACGGCGCCCGGGGTAAAGGAACGTCGGAATTCGAGCAGCTTCACCGGCGTCCCGACGCATAAGAATCGCGTCAGCAGCACCAGCGGAATAGCGATCAGTCCGGCGGTGAGCGCTTTTCCGCTCAGCTCGAGTATCAACAGCTCCAGTCCGATGAGGACGAACAGCACGGTGTTGAGGATTTCGTCCACCAGTTCCCAAAAAAGGTCCAGGTGCTCCCGCGTGCGTTCGGACATGGCCAGGCGCCGGCCGTGATTTCCAATTACCAGCCCCGCCACCACCATGGCGATGGGACCGGAGGTGTGAATGGCGACCGCAAGGGAGTAACCGCCCATCACCACCGCCAGCGTGATCAGAACTTCAACGCTGTAATTGTCCACCCGGCTCAGCATCCAGTAAGCAATCCCGCCGATAACGAGACCGAACACGATTCCGCCGAGCGCCTCTTCCGCGAACAACAGCGCGATGTGCCTCGCAGACGGCTCCTGTCCGCCGGTCACCAGACCGAGCAGAACGATGAAGACCACCACGCCGATGCCGTCGTTGAAAAGCGACTCGCCGGTGATCTTAGTCTCCAGCGACTTCGGCGCGCCCGCGGTCTTTAGTATTCCCAGCACGGCGATGGGATCCGTGGGCGATATCAGCGCGCCGAACAGCAGGCAGTAGCTGAAGCCGATCTCGAATCCGAGAGCCCGGGTGATAAAAAAGAACAGGGTGCCGACCACGAAAGTGGAGGCGACCGTGCCAAAGGTGGCCAGGGATCCCACGATCCATTTTTGCGCCGCCAGATCCCTCAGGTTCACGTGCAGCGCACCGGCGAACAGAAGGAAACTGAGCATGCCGTGCATCAGCGTGCGGTTGAAATCGACGGAACGGATAAACGATTCCGCCGTCTGCTCGAGGTTTCCGAGTCCGAGCTTTCCAAGAGCGAGCAAAATCAGAGAAAGGCAAAGCGCGATCAGCATCAGCCCGATGGCGGACGGCAGACGGACGTAACGATAGTTCAGGTAGCTGAAGACAGCGGAAAGGGTAACCAGCACCGCAGCGGCGTCGAGGATGCTCATGCGCTAAAGACTAGCAGCTGTTTCACCTGGTCCGTGAGCGGTGGCGCTGGCGAAATTAATTCAAGGAAGCGAGCGGGCGCAGCGAAAACCGATGTGGCGGTGACCGTTCTGCGGCGCGCGGGAAAAGCCGCTGCGGAAATAGCCGGTAAGCTGATCGTTGTCGGTATCGAACACATAATCGCCGCCGCGGGTCACGCGCTCTCCGGGGGCGATGATGTCCTCTCTGCCGTCGGCGGCATCATAGGGATAGGGTCGATAAAGCGACGCGGTCCACTCGGCCAGGCTGCCGGAGAGATCGAGAACGCCCTCGGGCGTGGCGCCTTCGGGACGGGATCCCACCGGCGCGGTCACGCCGGAAGGATAGCGGGCGTAGACCCGCCGCTCATCCGGCGGCGCTTCACCCCAGGGGTAGCTGCGCCCCTCGAGCCCGCGCGCCGCCGCCTCCCACTCCGCCTCCGTGGGCAGCCGCGCCCCGCGCCAGGCGCAGTAGTTGCGCGCGCCGCGCCAGGTGGACTCCGCCACCGGATGATCCTCGAAACCTTCGGCGGCAACGAAGCGGCGCTGGCGCGCTTCGATGCGAACCTGGTCGTCGTCCAATCCGATGAGCGGATAGCGGTCGGGGCGAATGCCGCCCTCCAGCAGTTCCGGCCAGGTGGATTCGGAAAAGTGGTGCGCCTTTGCCTCGCTGTAGGCGAAGTCAGCACTCACTTTAAGATTCAACGCGTTGAGAAATTCGGCGAACTGCGCGTTGGTCACCTCGGTTTTATCGATGGCAAAGGCCTCGACACGGACCCGGTGCGGCGGTCGCGCATCCCGCCGGCCGCCGGCGTGGCCCATGGAATAGAGCCCGGCGGAAATCTCTATCATGCGCTGTTGTGCCGAGACCGAGCGTGGCGCCTGCTCCGGCGCCATTCTCAGCTCGGGGACCGCTCCCGGCGCGGGCGCCTCGGCGCCCGCGGCGCCGGCAAAGCAGCCCAGGGTGATGAGAAAAATGGCGACCAGCCGGAGCCGGTGAAACCGCCGGGATTGGGCACGCAGCATGTCAGCAATGGTATCGGCGGATGGCTTCATAAGCTTGCGATCTAAACATCGAAGAACCCGCTCTTCCCAGCCCCCGCAGCGGTCAAAAAAGCATGCTAATGTTCACGCCACGCGCTCTTGCCCCGGGACGACTGTGCCCGGAGCGGTTCGAATTCTTCAGACGACTCGAGCGAAGCCAATGGCCGAGGACAAATTCAAAGCGCAGGCCCGCGCTATTCTCGAGGGTTGCCCATTCAACATGGAGGACGCCATCGCCGACGACCTGCGCCAGGCGGACGCGGAGAACCAGCAGCTTCGCAAAGAACTGTCCTGGGCGCTGAAAATGCTGGAGCAAAACGCGGGAACGACCGAACTGCGCGAACAGGTGCGGAAGAAGCGAGAATTGCTTGCGAAGCCGGGCAAGAATTGAGCACCCAGGCGAACGATAAGCGCTTCGGCCGCGCCGACGAATTCTACAAATCCTGGTTTAATGAATAAAAAGATCGACGACTTCCAGCTCTTTCACGAGTTCTACAAGGCGGCCAAGGAAAAGCTTACCCAGGGAACCTGGGATTACCTCATCGGCGCCTCTGAAACTGAAACCACGTTAAGGCGTAATCGCGCCGCCTTCGATTCTATCGCGTTCAGGCCTAGGGTGCTGCGCGACGTGGACAACATCGACGCGTCCGCGAGCCTGCTCGGGCAGACGCTTCGGATTCCGGTGATACTTGCGCCCATCGGCTCGCTGCAGGACTTTCACCCTGAAGGCAGCGCAGGTGCGGCCCGGGCGGCGAATCAATTCGGCACCATAAACGTAGTGAGCTCGGTGAGTCAGCCGGGACTCGAGGCCACCGCGGCCGCCTGTGAGGGACCGAAGGTTTTTCAGCTTTACGTTCGCGGGGATGAAGCCTGGGTCGAGGATCACATTCGACGCGCCATTGAAGCCGGCTATATTGCCTTTTGCTTTACCGTCGATCTGGACTACTTCGTCAAGCGCGAGCGTGATGTCGCCAAGCGTTATATCACCACGGGGCGACGAACCGCTGGCTTTAACGAGGAGTACCAGCGCCGATTTTCCTGGAAGGACATCGCCCGGATTCGTGACCGTTTCGACATCCCGCTCATTATCAAAGGCATCGCCACGGCGGAGGACGCAAAGCTCGCCGTGGACCACGGCGTCGAGGTGGTCTACGTCTCAAACCACGGCGGCCGGGAGCTGGACCACGGTCGCGGGGCGCTGGACGTTCTGCCTGAAGTGGTGGAGGCGGTGGACGGTAAAGCGGAGATCATCCTGGACGGCGGCATCCTGCGCGGCAGTGACGTGGTCAAGGCCATGGCGCTGGGTGCTGACGCCGTGGGCATCGCCAGGCTTTACGGTTTTGCATATAGCGCCAGCGGCGAGGCCGGCGTGCTGCGGATGCTGGAAATTCTTGAGTCTGAAATTCGATCGACGCTCGGCCTGCTGGGGGTCACCTGTTGGTCGGATCTCGATCAACGCTATCTGCATTTTGGAGCGCCGCTGGTCAGAGATCCGGGACTCACGAGCGCCTTCCCGCTGCTGGAAGAAGGCTACTAGCCGGAAACGGCATTGGATAGCTCGTCAGGCGCAGCGGGAAAACTGCCGTGTGGCGATCGGCCTCGAGCGGATCGAATTTTTTTTGGCGCGCGGTCCCGTGGACGACTGCGCGGCCTCACGAATGGCCACCGACTGATGACGCGTCATCTATCAAGGAGTGCTTGAAAAATGAACGAGAACGCTAAAGAGCTCCGGAGCCAGGTGGCGCTGGTGACGGGCAGCGCCAAGAACATCGGACGGGCCATCAATCTGGCGCTTGCGGATGCGGGCGCGAAAGTGGTGATCAACGCCCTCAATTCGGACGCCGAGGCGCGCATCCTGGCTGAGGAAATCGAAGCCGCGGGCGGCGAGGCCATGGCCTGCATCGCCGACATCCGCGAAGAGAAAGCCGTGGCCGCAATGATGCAGGCGGTGGCGGAGCGCTTCGGCGGGCTGAACATCCTGGTGAACAACGCTTCGCTCAGGCAGCTGCAGCCGCTGGAAGAGATGACATTGGCGCGCTGGCGCGAGATCTACGCGGTGACCGTTGAGGGCGCGATGTTGTGCACGGTGGCGGCGCTGCCGCTGCTGCGCAAATGCGGCAACGGCACGGTGATCAATATTTCAGGGATAGCGTCACAGGTGGGGGTCAAAGACCGCCTCCACGCCGCCAGCGCCAACGCGGCGCTGGAAGGCATGGCGCGATCCCTGGCCCACGAGCTTGCGCCCTATAACGTGACCGCTAACGCCATTTCTCCCGGCTTCATCGACACCGTGCGCGGCGCCACCGCGGGCAAGGCGCCGGCGAGCATCGCGGCCACGGGAAACCTGCTCAAGCGAAAAGGCAGACCCGACGAGATTGCCGCCATGGTGCGCGCCCTTTGCGGGCCGGCCGGGCGCTACGTCACCGGACAGACCATCTGCGTCAACGGCGGGATGTATCTGACCTGATCTCGCTCAGTTGCGGGCTTTAAAAAGCTCAATGGCCGCTGAACCGCGCAGCCAGCTCTTTCCACCGCGCCGGGGTTAGGCGGGCGATGACGCCGAAACCACCGCCTCCGTCAGGACGAAACACGACGCCTTCCGCCTCCCCGGGATAAACCGGGGTGGAGTCCCGCGCCACGTTGCCGTGGGCGACAATCACCGTGTTGGTGCCGGCGAGCGGAGGCATCGCAAGACGGGCGCGCGCGGTCTTGACGATGGCAGCGCGGCCGCCAAAGTACTTTGCCACCCGCATGTTCATGACGTCTGTAGTTGTCTCTACTGGACCGAGATCCATCAGCGTTGCCGTTTCTACCGTTCGGCAGTAGGGGCTCGCCAGCACCTTGCCCACGGGAATGCGCAACGCGCGGATAGCATTACCCACCGCACGCGCCGTGTTGCGGCCCTCGGAGGAAAGCTGGCGAATGCGCGAGGGATCGCAGCTGATCCAATCGCCGGCTTCGCGCACCCGATCACTCTGGGACCAGTCGGTGGCGGCATGACGAAAGTAGATGTTGTAGCCGCCCTGGCGCAGCGCGCTCACCAGCGACTCGCCGGAAAGGGCATCGGCGTCCTGTCCCGGCGCCGGTTGAGCTATGACCAACCCAATCAGGACAATGGATAACAACCACCGCAAACTGCGCTTCGGCGCCAGGCTATCGAACATTGATAAATAGTCGGACAGTCTCAATGAACCGGATCAATCTGCTGGGTTTCGGGAACCGTCTGGCGGAACGAGGGGCGGGACTCCATCCGCTTCGAAAATGCGTCCAGATTCGAGTAAGGCCGGCGCCATTCGATATCCGGTGCGCGCAAAGACCCGTAACCGAGCATGCAGCCCACGGCGACATCGGCAAGCCCGAAGGTGTTTCCGACGAACCACTCGCGGGATCCCAGCAGCCGCGCCGCTTCCGCGATTCCCGCCTCGGCTTTGCCCCGCTGTCTCTCAATCCACCACGCGCTTTGCAATGCGGGTTCACGCGCGCCCTCGATGACCGTCAGCACGATGGCATCGCAGACGCCGTCGGCCAGCGCCTCGATCTGCTTGTGGGCCACTCGGGCGAAAGGGTCTATGGGCAGCAACACGGGATCCCGGCCCAGCGTCTCCAGGTACTCAACGATGACCTTCGAGTCGTAGAGCACCTCTCCCTTCCCGATCTCGAGCGCCGGCACCTTGCCCAGGGGATTCATGCTGGACGCCCTGGAGTCCGCGTTCCACGGCGCATCAACGATGGTCTCGAAGGGTATGCCCTTTTCGATCAGGGCAACACGCACCTTGCGCGCGAAGGGGCTGGGTTTGGCGAACAGGAGTTTCAACTGGGCTTAGAAAACGAAAGCGGATGAGCGGGGTATTTTACCTCTCGGACGGCGTTGCTGGGTGCGCCGATATTCAACCCGGCGCTGACTGGGTTTGCGGCGAAAGCTCGAGGATTTGGGCGGCGCGCGCCGGCTCAACCGGCTCCGCCCCCACTTCGCGAATGATGCGCACCGCTTTTTCCACCAGCGTGGCGTTGGTGGCGTACTCACCCTTGGAAAGATACAGGTTGTCTTCGAGACCCACGCGCACGTGCCCGCCCAGCGTCACCGCCTGCGCTACCATCGGGAACTCCCAGCGCGAGATGCCGAAAGCGGCCCATACCGCGCCCTCCGGCAAAAGGTTGCGCATCAGGTTCATCACCTCCGGCGTCGCCGGCGCGGCCCAGGGAATACCAAGACAGATCTGAAACATGGGCGGCGATTCGATGTGTCCTTCCTCGATGAGCCGGCTGGCGAAACGGATGTGGCCGAGCTCGAACACCTCCATCTCCGGTTTGACCCCGGCGCCTTTTATGGCGTCGGCCATGATTCGCAGGTGACCCGGGGTGTTCATGAAAACATGCTCTCCAAAGTTAGCGGTGCCCACGTCCAGGCTGCAAATGTCTGGCCGGAGTTCCAGCACGTGGCGCACACGCGACTCGGGGCGCCGAAGCGTGGTGCCCGGACCGCCGCGGGTCGGGTTGCTTTCCTCCGGCGCGAAGCGTCCGCCCTCGCCTGTGGTGAGATTGATGAGCACGTCGCTGCCGGCATCACGGATCCGCTCCACGACTTCGCGGTAAAGAGCGGGATCGCCCGAGGCCGCGCCGGTCTCGGGATCGCGCACGTGTATGTGCACCACGGACGCGCCCGCCTGTCGCGCCTCCAGACAACTGTTGGCGATCTGCTCCGGGGTGATTGGGAAGTCCGGGTGATTGTGAAAATTCTGGTGGCTTCCGGTGACTGCGCAGGTGACGATGACTTCCTGGCTCATATTGTTCTCCTTCTTTCAGCGCCCCTTCCACACGGGCGCGCGTTTCTCGGCGAAAGCACGCGCACCCTCGAGCTGGTCTTCGCTGGAGTAAAGCCGGTCCACGGTCTTTAGCTTGCGCTGAGTGATTAACTTGATGCCATCATGAAACGGCAGGTGTCCGGCTTCACGCGCCACCTCTTTGATCGTGGCGAAAACCAGCGGCGGGCCCTCGGCCAGCATCTGCGCCAGCTCGCGGGCGCGCTCCATAAGACGATCCGCTGGCAGCACTTCGTTCACCAGACCCCAGCGCGCGGCCTCTTCCGCTCCCATCCAGCGGCCGGTGAACAACAGATCCATGGCGACGTGGTAGGGAATGCGCTTGGGGAGCTTCAAGGTGGCGGCGTCCGCCACCGTCCCCGCCTTAATCTCCGGCAGGGAGAAACGGGCGTGCTCGGCGCACAGAATCAGATCGGTGGACAGCGCGATTTCGAAGCCGCCGCCGACCGCCATTCCGTTCACCGCCGCGATGACCGGCTTGTTGAGATCCGGCAGCTCCTGCAGTCCGCCGAATCCGCCGACGCCATAGTCGGAGTCGGGCGCCTCTCCCGCCGCGGCGGCTTTGAGGTCCCAGCCGGCACTGAAAAACTTTTCCCCGGCGCCGGTGACAATAGCGACCCGAAGTTCTTCATCGTCGCGGAAAGCCGCAAACACTTCTCCCATTACCTTGCTGGTAGCAGCACTGATGGCGTTTGCCTTGGGCTTATCGATGGTGACTTCGAGAATAGGTCCGCGGCGTTCTGTCTTGATCGCGTCACTGGACATTGAGGTACTCCAAGAAAACTTGACTGAAATCTCAAGAATTGGCTTTGAGTCGAACGAGCGCGTCGACTGCAACCGCGCCCTGGCCGCGGGCGCGCACCATGAGCGGATTGATGTCGAGTTCCTCGAGCGTTTCCAGATGATCCATGGCAAAACGCTGCACCGAGAGCACTACCTCGACGACGGCGTCGACATCTGCAGCCGGCCGATTTCGAAAGCCTTCGAGCAGCGGCCAGATGCGCAAGGTTTTGAGCGCATCGATGACATCATTACGCTCCATGGGCAGAAGCAGCACGGCCACGTCCCGCAACACTTCCGCCATGATGCCTCCCGCACCGATTAGCAAATGCAGCCCGACAACTTGATCTCGCGCCGCGCCCACAATGAGTTCGGCAATCGAATCATGAACCATGGGCTCGACCAGGACAGGACCGCCGAGAGCCGCGAGCGCATCGAAACCCGCGCGCACCGCGTTCTCTCCTTGAACTTCGAGAAGCACTGCGCCAGCCTCGGTTTTATGCACGAGTTCCGGGCGGATCAATTTCATCGCCACCGGTCCATCGGCTTCCCGCGCGGCGACCAGCGCCTGGTCCACGCTGTCACACATCCTCCCTTCAGGGATCTGGATGCCCCACTGCGAAAGCTGCTGCTTGGATTTCCATTCACTCAGCGTACGGATTTTGCCGGCCGGACGAGGAGCGAGGCGCAACGGCGCTTTGACCTCACGCCGGTGGCCGGACAGAGTGGCCGCCTCGATGGCCGTGAGCGCATCGTCGATACCGTACAAAGGCGCCACGCCGCGCGCCATCAGCGCCGACGCCCGCGCTTCCGGCATGCAATCCGGCAGGGTTGCGATCACCGCCGCCCGGCGTCCGGTGACCTCAGCGGCGCGGACAAAAGCGTCCACCGCATCGTCCCAGTAAACCGACTGCCCGACCTCATCCTTGGGGTAGTCAATGACCAGGGCGGTGAGATCGTGATCGTGGCGCATCACCTCGCAATGGGTCTTATGCAGCCGCTCCGGGTGCAGCCAATCGAACATGTGATAGTCGAATGGATTCGAGATCGTCACCAGCCGATTGACCGTGGCCGCGATGCGCGCGCGGGATTGCTCATCGAAATCGGGGAGCTCGACATTTCGCCCCTCGGCGGAATCAGCCATGAGCGCCGCTTCTCCGCCTGAGCAGGAGAGACTCACCAGGCGATTACCCGCGAGCGGGCCGCCAAGGTGCAGCAACTTGAGCGTTTCCAGCAGCGCCGGAAGCGAGTGCACCCTTGCAACGGAAAGTCGTTTCAGCAACGCGTCCATGACATTATTCGCGCCGGCGAGCGAAGCGGTATGGCTCATGGTCAAGCGACTGCTCTTAGTCGAGCGCCCTACCTTCAGCGCAACCATGGGCACGCCCCGGCGCGCGGCGGCTTCTGCTGCATCGATGAAACGAGCAACATCGCCCACGCCCTCGATGTGAAGCCCGATGGCGCTGACCCGCTCGTCTTCCACCAGCGCGTTAATGACTTCCGACATACCCACCCGGGCCTGATTACCCAGCGCAACCAGATAGGCCAACGGAAGCGCGCGCCGCGCCATGGTGATGTTGATCGCCATGTTGCTGGACTGCATCACCAGCGCGACGCCGCGATCGACGCGCCTGCCGCCGTGCACGTCGGGCCAGAGCAGCGCGCCGTCGAGATAATTGATGAAGCCGTAACAGTTGGGTCCGAGTATCGGCATGGCGCCGGCGGCTTTGACCAGCTCCGCCTGGAGCGCGGCACCCTCCTCACCCGTTTCTCCGAAACCTGACGCAAACACCACCGCGCCGCCCGCATTGATCGCGCTCAGCTCGCGAACGATCTCCACGCTCACCTCGCGATTGACGCCGATAAAAGCGGCGTCCGGGGATCCGGGTAAATCGGCGGCGGCTCGCGCGCAGGGCCGCCCCAGGATGGCGTCCCGCGTAGGATGCAGCGGCCATATCTCGCCGTCGTAGGCCATGCCGTCGCACTGGGAGATCACTGCTTCCGCATAGCGGCCGCCGTAGACGGCAACCGACCTCGGCCTGAGCAAACGAGCGAGATCGAAGCCGCCTGCCTGCGAGTGACCTCTACCGGGCGAAACACTCGCCATGTCCGTCAGGAACCGAGGGGGCGCAACAGAT
>JBFIYQ010000002.1:0-29953 GCA_041605275.1 Gammaproteobacteria bacterium | reverse complement strand
GCCGGGCACGTCGCCACTTTCGGATCTGCTCGGGGTGAAGTTCCTTCCGGGCCGGGTCATCGAACCGTCGACCCGCTCATTCGGGGTGGAGGACCCCGACATCGTCGTCATCAGCCGATACGGTAGTCACCTGTCTACGCAGAATTTCAACCTAATCACCGTGTTTCCCGGCGCCGTCGCCATGACCGCATCGGCGTCCAGCGACTGGGAGTCACACGCTTTGCTCCTGACCAGCGGTCAGAGCTGGACCGAGACCGGCTCCATAGACCGGCAAGCGCGGCCGGACCGGGAGGACGAGGCGACCGGGCCGCTGCAGATTGGTTTGGCCCTGAGCCGAGAGCATGAGTTCGGCGGGGATTTCAGGCAGCAGCGGGTGGCGATCATCGGCGATGGTGATTTTCTCGCCAACAACTACCTGGTGAACGGGGGCAATCTCCAGCTGGGCCTGAATCTGGTTAACTGGCTCGCGCAGGACGACGAGTTCATCCACATCCCGGCAACAAAGACGCCGGATCTGGAATTTCGCCCCAGTGGCGTGCTGCCGCTGATCATCGCTTTCGTGCCCTTGGCGGTGATGCCGGTGGCCCTGCTGGCGGCCGGGTTCTTCGTCTGGAGACGTCGACGCTACCGATGACCGGCCTTGGCGCCCGCGTGCTGGTCAACGTAGCGCTGCTGTCGCTGGCCCTGGCGCTGACGGTCTTGATCTGGCTCGAACCCTGGCGGCAGCCGCCTCCGGCGCCGGAGCGGCTGAGCGCCATCGACCCGGCCGAGATCACGAGGCTGCGTATCGAAGCGCGGAATCGCGCTCCGGTGGAGCTCGAGCGCAAGAGCTCGGGCTGGCGACTCGTCGCGCCGCTCTCGCTTCCCGCCGGCGAATATCGCGTATCGGCGCTTCTGGCACTGGCCACGGCACCGGTTCACGACGCCTTTCGCGCCGAAGGCAACGATTTGGGCGAATTCGGGCTGGCACCGCCGAAGGCGAGAGTAATGCTGAACGAGCAGGAGTTTCTATTCGGCGACAGCGAGCCGTTGAACGGGCGGCGCTACGTGGCCTACCGCGGCGACGTGCATCTGATTACCGACGCCTACTTTCATCATCTGCTGGCCGATGCGCCGGCCTTCGTGGACCCGGCGCCCATCGGCAGCGACGCCCAGCCGGTGGGCTTTTCTCTTCCCCGGGGGGAAACGATTCGCCTCGAGCAGGGGCGCTGGCGGATCGAGCCTCCCGAGCCTGGCGTCGACGCCGAGGCCGGCGAGCGCCTGGCGAACGCGTGGCGCCGGGCGCGCGCAGTTTCGGTCAGAGGTTTCGATCCCGCCCTGAATTGGAACCAAGCGATACAGCTTGAGCTCGAAAGGCAACCCGATCCGCTTCGCTTCCTCGTTTCCGAGCTCGAATACGAGCTGGTCCTCGGTCGCCAGGAGTGGAAAGTGCAATATCACTTTCCGAAGAAGGCGGGAAAGCGTCTAGTGACTCTCAGCGATTGACCCGCGCGCAATCGCCAACGGCCGCGCACCAGCCTCCGTTCACGCGCGATCAGCCGGGCGGCTTCGGGGCCCCGGCGCTTCCGCCGACTCTGGGTCGGCCCTGACTGCCAAAGTAGGTGCGGGCGAAAAAAACGCCCACCTCGAACAACGCCCATACGGGAATTGCCAGCAGGGTCTGCGAAATGGCGTCCGGCGGTGTCAGCAGCATACCGACGACGAAGGCACCCACAATCACATAGGGCCGCTTCTTTACCAGCGCTTCCGGAGTAGTGATCCCGGCCCACACCAGCAGAATCGTCGCTATCGGGACCTCGAAGGCGATACCGAACGCGAAGAAAATCTTGAGCACGAAATCCAGATAGCGGCTGATGTCCGTCATGACGGCGACGCCTTCGGGCACGGTGGCGTTGAAAAAAGCGAACATCAGCGGAAAAACCACGTAATAGGCGAACGCCATACCCAGGTAGAACAGGAAGGTACTGGTCACCATTAGGGGAAAAATCAGCTTTCGCTCATGTCGATAAAGCCCGGGAGCGATGAACGCCCAGAGCTGATAAAGGATCATCGGCATGGAAATGAATATCGCCGTCATCATTGCCAACTTGAAAGGAGTAAGAAATGGCGCCGCCACCTCGGTAGCGATCATGCTGGCCCCTTCCGGCAGGTGCCGAAGAAGGGGCGCCGCCAGAAGGGTGTAAAGATCGTTGGCGAACGGGAACAGCAACAGCAGAAGGACGACCACGGTTAAAACGCATCGAAGCAGCCGGTCGCGCAGTTCGACCAGGTGCTCGACCAGGGTCATGTCTCCGCCGAGCTCCTTATCTTCAGGCTGGCGTTCGGGATCAACCGGATCGTCGCTCATCTTTCTCAGATCCGTGGTCTTGCGCTATTTCGCCGGAGTCTCGGTCATCGGCGGACGCGGGTGGGCTCTGATCGGTTATGCTCTCGCCCAAGTCCCGGGCGGCCTCGTCCGAAGCAGATTCGGGAGCATCATGGCGCGGCACGCTGTCGCGGCTTAAGGAAGCGTCGGCTTCTTCGATCTCCTTCTCGACCGTCTTGAGCGTGTCCCGGGTCTCGCCGAGCTCCTTATCAAGAGATTCGATGCGGCTGGATTCCTGCATCATCTCGCGCAGCTCTTCAGCCCGGATCTCACGCTCGATATCGTCTTTGACGTGGGATACGTATCGACGGATTCGCCCCACCCACAGGCCGACGCTGCGCGCCATGGCCGGCAGTCGCTCAGGGCCGACCACAAGCAGGGCGATCACGCCGATGATGGCCAGCTCCCAAAACCCAATGTCAAACATCGCGGCTTGAGAAATGCGGGGTTCGTTGTGGGTGGATGGCGGTTGGAATCGTGTTGCGCCTTCGAGGCGTAAATGATTCTTGGTCCCGACCGGAACTTAAGATTTAGCGTGTTAAGCGCTGTCGCGCTTTTCGCTGGTTCGTTCCGCGTCTGCGGAGACAGTGGGGGACTCCTCTTTCTCGAGCTTGGCGCTTTCGTCGTCCTTCTCTTCCTCACCACCTTCCTTCATCGAAGATCGGAACCCTCGGATGGCGCCACCCAGATCCGAACCGATGTTGCGCAGCTTTTTCGTCCCGAATAGCAACAGAACGATCACCAGGACGATTAGGAGCTGCCAGATACTGATTCCCATTTTTCCCTCCAGTTGGCCGGCCACGGCCGGCGCAGTGAAACAATGACTTTATAGGAATTTGCGCGCTTCAACTACGTCGGACCAGGCGGACCGGGCCCTCGCGCCGGGCGGGTTTTATCGATTCTTGCCCCGGGAGGCCTTTTCCTCGATGCCGGAAGTGCCGAAACGGCGTTCCAGCTCGGCGAGAACGTCTTCGAGACCCAGTCCGCAGTCAGACAGCATCACCAGCGTATGAAACCATAGGTCCGCGGTTTCGTGCACAACGGCTGAGGAATCGCCGTTCTTGGCGGCGATCATGGTTTCGAACGCCTCTTCACCGATTTTCCTCAGGATGGCATCGCGCCCCGCAGCGTGAAGCCGGGCAACGTAGGACAATTCCGGGTCCGCCGCTTTTCGCGAAGCGATAGTCTTGGCGAGACGGACCAACACCTCGCTCATCTGACTCCACCAACACTCATGATTCTGGCTCCAATGGTAACCCACTTGCACCCCGGATGCGGGACGTTCCCTTGACCGGGCCAGGGTCGGCCTAGAGAATTTATCAGCAGGGCAAAGACGCGGGTAAGGGTTGGCGCGCGCAATCCGAAATTAACCATGAAAATTAAGAAAGTTTGCGTTCTCGGCGGAAGCGGGTTCGTTGGCAGGCATCTTTGCGCCGCGCTGGCCCGGCGTCGCTGCCGGATACGGGTGCTGACCCAACGCAGGGAACGCGCCCGGCACCTGCTGGTGTTTCCCACCCTGGAACTGGTCGAAGCCGACATCCACTACGCGTCCAAGCTCAATGTGCATTTCCGCGAGTGCGATGCGGTAATCAATCTCGTCGGCATCCTCAACGAGGGTGCCTCGGAAAACCAACGCTTCGATCTGGCCCACAGCCTTCTTCCTGCCAAGGTCACCGAAGCCTGTCAGTTCAACGGCATCAAGCGCCTACTGCACATGAGCGCGCTGGGAGTGGACCCTGAGGGGCCGAGCACCTATCTGAAAACAAAGGCGGCGGGCGAGGAAGCCGCCCACGCGGCCGAGCGCGACGGCATCGCCGTCACCAGCTTCAGGCCGTCCGTCATCTTCGGGCCCGACGACGACTTCTTCAATCGCTTCGCAAGCCTGCTGGCGCTGAGCCCGCTGATCTTTCCGCTCGCCTGCCCGAACTCGCGCATGTCGCCGGTCTACGTGGAGGATGTCTGTCGGGCCTTTGTCGACAGCCTGGAAGAAAAAATCACCTTCGGAAAGCGGCTGGAGCTTTGTGGACCCCGAAGCTATACGCTCAAAGAGCTGGTGGAATATACCGCCAAGGTGGCTGGGTTGAGGCGCAAGGTCATCGGACTCAGTGACGAGCTTTCTAAGCTTCAGGCGCGGGTGCTCGAGCGGCTCCCGGGAAAGCCTTTCTCTTACGACAACTATCTCTCATTGAGCAAAGACAGCGTGTGCACGGAAAACGGCTTCGAGCTGCTCGGCATCTCGCCCACAGCAATCGAGGCCATCGTTCCGTCTTACCTGGGAAACCAGAACCGCTTTGGTCGCTACCAGAATTTGAGGAGCACCGCCGGCCGCGGTTGAATCCGGTGACAGCTCGGCGCGAGTGAAAAAGCAGGCGGCCTGCGGCGGAAATCCCGCAACCCTTTAGATCGCCAAGATCAGAATCACCGCACCGAGCAAGAGCCTGTAGATGACAAAGGGGAGCAGACTGATGCGGGCAACGAGTTTCAGAAAGTAGTGAATGCAGGCGTAGGCGCTCAAAAACGCTACCAAGGTTCCAAGCAACAGCGCGCCCCACTGAGTCGGCTCCGCCGCGCCGAGCGCGCCGTATAGCTTGGCGCCCCCGGCCAGCACTATCACCGGGATCGAGAGCAGGAAAGAGAAACGGGCCGCGGCCGAGCGCGACAGCCCTAGGGCACGGCCGGCGGTAATGGTGATGCCGGAGCGCGACGTCCCGGGGATCAGCGCAAGCGCCTGGGCCATACCGATGAGTATCGCGTCCTTCATTCCGATTCCGCGCTCGTCCCGAAGCTGCCCACCGGACGCGTCCGCCCACCATAACAAAAGACCAAATCCCACCGTTGCCACCGCGATCAAAAGCGTCGAGCGCAGCCCTCCCGGCACCAGCAGCTCGAGGCTAAGTCCCGCGATGCCCGCTGGGACCGTTGCCGCGACAATCAGCCACACCATGTTACTTTCTCCCACGGCGCGGCCCGCGCCTAGCGACTGAACCCAGTCCAGAAGCATGCGCGAGAGCTCACGGCGAAAGTAGAGCACCACGGCCAAAAGCGTGCCCACGTGCACAGCCACATCGAAGGTGAGCCCCTGGTCGGGCCAGTCGGCAAAGTAGGGCAGCAATATGAGATGGGCGGAGCTCGATATGGGCAGAAACTCGGTGAGACCCTGGACCAGGGCGAGCACGATGACCTGCCATATTTCCATGAATTTTGGAGACCGTTTCCGTCGAGCGACTCAGCGATCAGATTGCGCCGGCATGGTGGCAAAAAGAAAAGCAGAGGGTGGCAACGTACAGCTAGAGCCGGTCACGATAGTCGCGGCCGGAAAAACCGGTGAGGGCAAAGTCGATTCCCCGGGTCAACGCCAGCACCTTGACCAGCTCCCCCATTTCGGCGGGTAAGGCAAGCCGCTTTATCTGCGTGACCAAGCGTACGAACTCGGGGCTGCCGGGATCGTGATCCCGGCAGGTATCGAGCAGTCCCGTCGCGATTAGAAACTCCGCCTGGCTGGTAAAACCGGCCACTGTCAAATCCGCGGATCCTGCTGCCCGGCACAAACCGCTGAACTCCACGTGCACGGAAATGTCCTGAAGGCCCGGCCAGAAGAAGGGGTCCCCATGAACCCGATGGCGGTAATAACAGGCCAGGGTGCCGTGGCGACGCTGAGGATGGTAGTACTCCGACAGCGTGTAACCATAGTCCAGCAGCAGCAGCGCGCCGCGCCGAAGCCGCTCCGCGGCGGACCTCGTCCACGCCTCGCGGGCGGAACCCAGCTCCGAGGTGTAGCCGTCGGCGAAGGGCGTATTCAGCCTGGCCTCGATTTGCGCCACTGACTCGACCAAGCCTTCATACTCGGGCGCGTCAAAGCACCAGCCGAAAGCGCCGTCGCGTTCACACACAAAAGCCTCGAGCACACGACCGGCGGACTTTCTGAATCGCGGCGCCGGGATCGCGTCCAGCAGCTCGTTGGCGAGCATCACTCCGGTAAATCCCGTCAACGGCAGATCGTCAATCCAAGTCACACGGGACAAGTGCCCCGGCGCCTTGAGCTCGATGGTTTTCTGCTGTCGCGCGCGCAGCGCGGCGGAAGGCTCCAGGATCAGATAGCGCGCCGGCAGCCTCCCCAGCCCCTCCAGCGCGTTGAGAAGATCGGCACACAGCGTTCCGCTGCCCGCACCCGCCTCGAAAATCTCGCCTCCGCCCAGCTGCTCGATGATCTGGCCCACCTGAACAGCAATGCAGCGGGCAAAAAGCGGAGACATTTCGGGCGCGGTGACGAAATCGCCGTCCCCGCCGAACTGTCTGTTCCGCGCCCGGTAGTACCCGAGCCCGGGCGCGTTGAGGACCAGATCCATATAGCGCGCAAAGCTCAAGCGCGCGCCGCAAATTTCGATCTCCGATCGGATACGGTCGGCCAGCCGCGCGCTGAGACGTCGGGATTCGGCATCCGGCTCGGGGAGCCGATCAGGGGTGTTCTGAGCTATGTTCATAGGAGGCGGATCCTGGCACCCGCGGCAGAGTGTGGCAAAGCCCGAGGCGCCCGTCGCGGAGCGCGCTCTCGGCGCGTCACCTGATAGTGATCTTAACAATCGGTTCTTATTCGCAATCGTAAGTCGTTGGATATTTCTGCGTTCAGCGAGTCGCCCGGGCGAGGCGGCGGAGTCGTTTTGGCGCCCACGGCGACAAACATCGCGTCGACGCGCCGCCATAATGGGCCGTTAGGGCGCCCCCCCGATGTAGGCGCCTTCCCGCACCCGGTTAGGTTAAAGTTCCGATGGGTTGGATCGAGTAAAGATGTCTGAAGACTCTTCAACACCAGTGGCGCTGGTCACCGGAGGCGCGCGCCGTATCGGGGCGGCCATCGTCAGGTGCCTGCACCGAAGCGGGATTCGGGTCGCGGTTCACTGTCACCGCTCCACCGACGAAGCGGAAAAGCTGGTGCGCTCCCTAAATGCTCAGCGCGCGGACTCCGCCAGGATGTTCAGTTTCGACCTCGGCAGCGTGCGAAAACACCCCGAGCTGATCGGAGCCTGCACCGACCACTTCGGACGCCTCGACTATCTGGTGAATAACGCCTCGACCTTCTATCCCACCCGGCTGCCGGCGGTGGCTGAATCTGACTGGGATGACCTCATCGGGATCAACCTCAAGGCGCCGCTGTTTCTTGCCCAGGCGGCGTCGCGACACCTCAAGGCGGCGGCCGGCGCCATCGTCAATATCGTCGACATCTACGGGGAACGACCGCTGGCGGGATATGCGGTATACAGCGCTGCAAAAGCCGGCCTCATCATGCTAACCCGGGCGCTGGCCGTTGAGCTGGCGCCGGAGGTTAGAGTGAACGCCGTGGCGCCGGGAGCGATTCTATGGCCGGAGCGTCGCGGTGGTGACGGAGAGCGCGACGCTGTTGTCGCGCGCACGGCGTTGAAACGCACCGGCGATCCCGAGGATGTGGCCACAGCCGTGCGCTTCCTGGCCCAGGACGCCACCTACACCACCGGTGAGATTTTCTCCGTCGACGGCGGTAGAAGCCTGCGCTACTGATTCAAGATGCGCGATAGGTCCGAATTTTCGAGGGTCTATTTCAAGTTCCCTTCATAGACAAGACGTCCGTGGGGCGCTTCTCGCCGGCGCGCCAATGGATGTCCACGGTGTGGATGCCGAATACGCCGCCGCGGCGGTCTTCGAGGTAGCGTTCCAGCGCCACCTCCACCGCCGGAAAGGCGATCTCGGTCCAGGGGATCCTATCCTCGGTGAACATCGCCGCTTCCAGGGTTTCGTCCCCGGCGGCGAAGCCGCCGTCCAGCGTAGCCAGAAATATCACATAGACCTGGCTGATATGAGGAATATTCAGGTAACAGAAAAGCGAACCGACATGAACTTTGGCCCGGGCCTCTTCCAGCGCTTCCCGCGCTGCCGCTTCCTGGGTCGTTTCTCCGTTCTCCATGAACCCGGCGGGTATCGTCCAGAGACCCGAACGCGGCTCGATGGCCCGGCGGCACAGAAGGATTTCCTCCCCCTTCACGGGAATACACCCGGCAACGATTTTGGGGTTCTCGTAGAAAATCGCGCCGCAGGTGTCACAGACGTCCCTTGGGCGATCGTCTCCAGGAGGCGTGCGTCTGCTGAGGGGCGCGGCGCATTTCCCGCAGAAGTTCATCCGCGATCGCTCCGCGGGGCGCCGTGCGGCGAGCCGACCGTAGACCCGGAAAATGAATTTTGCCCAAGCGCATCGACATCGAGTCGACGCGTTACCTGCCCCGAATCGTCGAATTCCGACCAAAGCTCGCCGATGGTTTTTCCCGCCGTCGGATGGCGCACAGACTCCGCGATCTCGGCCAGGGGCCGGAGCACGAACGCGTAACGTGTCACCTCATCGCGAGGCAGTTCGAGACCTTTTTGCGAGCACACTTTGTCTTCGTAAAGAAGCAAATCGATATCCAGGGTGCGCGGTCCATACTTGACCCCGTTGCGTGTCCGCCCGCTTTCATCTTCGATGGCGCGCAAAACTTCGACCAGCTGCGCGGGAGACTCGTCACATACGAGACCTACCGCCACGTTGTAGAACGGGCGTCCCTCAAAACCCATCGCCTCGGACTCGTAAACGCTCGAAAGCTCGAGCTTTCCGTAACGCTCCCGAAGCCTTCGCACTGCCAGACCGATGTTTCGCTCGCGGGCAACGTTGCTGCCGAGGGACAGATATACCTTGGCCATGCTAACGCCGCTCACCGCGCTCAATGACCACGCCAACGTCTCCTGCGGCGCTCAGTGCGCCCCTCTTGTTCACCCGCACGCGCAGCCATTTACAATCGAACTCGTCGATCAGAAGTCCACCGATGCGCTCAGCGAGCGTTTCAACAAGCTGAAAATCGCTCTGCTCGACGAAGGCCGCCACTCGCTTTGACACCAGCTTGTAGTTGAGGGTGTCCTCGATCGAGTCGCTGGCGGCCGCTCTTTTGCAGTCGCAGGCCAGCTCCAGATCGATGGATATGGTCTGCCGGGTTTTTCGCTCCCAGTCGTTGACGCCGATGATCGTGTCGACGCGCAGTTCGTTGATGAAGATTGTGTCCATGAGTTTGCTTGCCCATCACCCGGCGCCGTTTGTTGCCGAGCTCGGCGGCGGCCTTAGAGGATCCTATTAAAACGCGGGAGAAAATGCCGGCTCCGCCGGAGTCCGGAACTTGACCGTGACCCCGGTTGCGGCTTCTATTTAACCATGGTCCTCGGCCTCCTCCTGATCGCCTCAGCCTACCTAATCGGCTCTGTTGCCTCGGCCATCGTGGTGTGCCGAATCATGAATCTTCCCGATCCCCGAAGCGGGGGATCCGGCAACCCCGGGGCCACCAATGTGCTGCGGGTCGGGGGTAAGACCGCGGCCGCGGTCACGTTGATCGGGGACATGCTCAAAGGATTGCTGCCGGTGCTGCTTGCCAGGGCATTGAGCAACGAGCTGGTGGTGGCGGCCACCGCGCTGGCGGCGTTTATAGGCCACCTCTACCCGCTCTATTTCCGCTTCAAGGGAGGCAAGGGGGTGGCCACCGCCTTCGGCGCGGCCGCAGGGCTCTCCCTCCCGCTCATGCTGGCCATGGCGGTCGCCTGGCTGGTGGTGGTGGCGGCCACCCGCTACGTGTCCCTCGCCTCCATGATCGCCGTGGGCGTGTCGCCAGTGGTAGCGTTCGCGCTTGCCCTTCACCCCGCCACCTTCGTCGCTCTTTCGGCCATGGCGGGATTCATTATCTACCGCCACAGAGCCAACATTGCGCGCCTGCGCTCAGGCACCGAAAGCCGGATCGGGGAGGACGCCGAGTCTTAAGGCGACGACGCCTCGACCGGTGCGCCGAGATCCGCGAGCGGCCAGCGGGCCCGCACCTCGATCTCGGGCTTCTCGCTCTGGCCGCCTGCCAGACGCAGGTAGCCAGCGTAAGCCACCATCGCCCCATTGTCGGTGCAAAGTGCCACGCTCGGATAGCACACCCGGATGGCCCGCGTTTGCTCCAGCTCCGACAGCCTTTTTCTGAGCCGGCGATTGGCGCCGACCCCGCCGGAAAGCACCAGCGTGTCGATCCCGGTAGCATCCAGCGCCCGCTGGCTCTTGATCACGAGGGTATCCACCACCGCCTCTTCGAACGCGCGGGCGATATCGGCGCGCGTCTGCTCGTCCTGAGGCTGGGCGCGCACGGTGTTTAGGGCGAAGGTCTTTAAGCCGCTGAAGCTGAAATCCAGGCCCGGACGGTCGGTCATGGGACGAGGGAAGGAAAAGCGCTTGGGGTCACCCCGGGCCGCCAGCTCGGCCAGGGCCGGCCCGCCAGGATAAGGCAGCCCGAGCAACGAGGCGGTCTTGTCAAAGGCCTCGCCCGCGGCATCGTCCAATGATTCCCCCAGCAGCTGATAGCGCCCCACGCCCTCCACCGCCACCAGCATCGTATGGCCGCCGGAGACCAGAAGGGCGACGAAAGGAAAGGTCGGCGGATCGGCCTCCAGCATCGGCGCCAGCAGGTGCGCCTCCATGTGGTGCACGGCCACCGCGGGCACCCCGAGAGATCTCGCCAGGGCACGGCCGAAGGCGGCACCCACCAGCAGGGCGCCCACCAGACCCGGGCCCGCGGTGTAGGCCACGCCGTCGATGGCCTTGAGCGCAACGCCGGTTTCCGAGAGCAGGGCGCGCAAATGCGGCGCCAGTCTGGCCACGTGATCTCTGGAGGCAAGCTCCGGAACCACGCCGCCGTACTGCGCGTGCAGGGCTACCTGGCTGTGGACGCGATGGCCCAGGAGGCCGCGTCCGGAATCGTATAGCGCCACTCCGGTCTCGTCGCAGGAAGTCTCGATGCCGAGCACGATCATGGCGCAGGCAGGCGCGTTTCGCGGCGCCCGCGGGGAAACTTGAAGCGAACGGCGTCTTTACACAAAACCGAACGGGAAACTACAATGTGGCGGTTTAGCCGGATGCCGGCCATTTTGGGTCGGGTCAAAATACGTCAGCCTCAAGGAGAATCGATGCCCTCAGTACGCGTTCGCGAAAATGAACCCTTCGACGTCGCCATGCGGCGCTTCAAGCGCGCCTGCGAAAAGGCCGGGGTGCTCACTGAGGTGCGCCGCAGAGAGTACTACGAAAAGCCGACCTCGGTGCGTAAGCGCAAGGCGGCGGCGGCGGTGAAGCGGCACGCGAAAAAGCTGGCGCGCGAGAGCCTGAAACGCCAGCGGCTCTACTGATCTCCTCTTCCTCTTAAAGCCCCGAGCCACCCCAAGCCCCGCGTTATGGCGGACGACCTGAAATCCAGGATTCAGGAGGACGTCAAGGGCGCCATGCGCGCCAGGAACCGTCAGCGACTGGACGCCCTGCGCCTGATTACTGCGGCGATCAAGCAAAAGGAAGTCGACGACCGCGTTGAGCTCGACGACGGGGCGGTGATCGGCGTGCTCAATAAAATGATCAAACAGCGCCGCGATTCCATCGACCAGTTCCAGAAGGCCGGGCGGGACGAGCTCGCTGCCAGAGAGGCCTACGAGATTGATGTAATTCAGAACTACATGCCGGCTGCCATGGACGAGGCCGAGCTGGAGTCACTGATCGACGCGGCCTTGGCTCAAACCGACGCATCCAGCATGAAGGACATGGGCAAGGTGATGGGCGCACTCAAAGCGAAGATTAAGGGGCGCGCCGATATGGGCGCGGTCAGCGCCAAGGTTAAAGCGCGCCTCGGAGGTTAATCGCCGTTAAACTCTGTGCCTTGAGACGATCGGAAAGCCTTTGAGGCCTTCCCCGTCGATCCTGTTAACCACCACGGCGGGCGCCGCGCAAGTCGCCGGCCGCGCGCTTCGAGGCTTCTCCAAAGGTGGCGGGCCGAATTCCACAGAGTTTTATCGACGATCTGGTGTCCAGGGCGGACATCGTCGAGGTCATCGACGCCCACGTTCCGCTGAAGAAAGCGGGCCGTGAGTACAAGGCCTGCTGTCCCTTTCACGACGAGAAAACTCCGTCATTCACCGTAAGCGCCGAGAAGCAGTTCTATCATTGCTTCGGCTGCGGCGCCCACGGAACGGTGATCGGCTTTCTGATGAACTATCGCCACCTGGAGTTCGTCGAGGCGGTGGAGTCGCTGGCCCAGCGGCTCGGGCTCGAGGTGCCGAGGGAAGGCGGCGAAGCCGCCCCCGCGGGACCACCCACCGCGCCGCTCTACGAGATGCTGGAGGCAGCCAGCCGATTCTTCCAGCGCCAGCTGCGCGCCCACCCGGAAAAAAGTCGCGCCGTAGACTATCTCAAATCGCGGGGCTTGAGCGGCGAAGTCGCGGCCGAATTCAAGCTCGGTTTCGCGCCTCCCGGATGGGACAACCTGGTGGAGGCTCTGGGCGGCACCGAGGAACAGCTAAAGCTTTTGATCCGGGCGGGGCTCGTTATCCAGCGCAGCGAGCGCTGTTACGACCGATTCCGCGACCGGGTGATATTTCCCATCCTCGATCGACGAGGCCGCACCATCGGCTTTGGCGGACGGGTATTGGGGGAGGACACCCCCAAATACCTTAATTCCCCGGAAGGCCCGCTTTTTCACAAGGGCCGCGAGCTCTATGGAGCCTTCCAGGCCATGCGCTCAGCGGGGAATCTCAAGCGTATTCACGTTGTCGAAGGTTACATGGACGTTGTCGCGCTGGCACAGGCAGGAATACGCAACGCCGTGGCCACCCTGGGCACGGCGGCGACGCCGGATCACGTAGAGCGGCTTTTCAGACTCTCGCCCGACGTGGCCTATTGCTTCGACGGCGACGAAGCCGGACGCCGGGCCGCCTGGCGCGCGCTGGAAACGACACTGCCGCGCCTGCGCGACGGCCGCCAGGCTTTTTTCATGTTCCTTCCCGAGGGCGAAGATCCGGACAGCCTGGTTCGAACCCATGGCCGCGAAGCGTTCGAAGCGTTGTCCGAGGAAGCCGTCAGCCTCGGCACGTTCCTGTTTGATCGTCTCTCCGCTCAGGTGGACCTCAGCACCATTGACGGGCGCTCGCGACTGATAGAGATGGCAAAGCCTTTGCTAGGAAAGATTCCCGACGGTGCATTCAGGAAACTTGCCCAGAAAAAGCTCGCCGACATGACCGGCATGGACCCGGACGACTCGGCTACCCTGATCAATGGGCCACAGGCTCCCAGGGTCAGGCGGCAATCCGCCGCCACCGTACGCGCCGCCCTGTCCTCTCAAACGCCTGTTCGACGAGCGATCAAGATGCTCGTCCAGCACCCTGAGCTGGCGTCGGATTTCCCGGATGTCAGTGTCCTGAAGGATCTCGATTTGCCGGGAGCACCTTTGCTACTGGAGCTTATCGACCTGCTGCGAGAGAATCCTGACTTCAGCACCGCCAAGGTGCTCGAACGCTACCGAACGAACGAGGCAGGCGCACATCTCGGAAAACTCGCGGCGGAGGAGCTTTCGCCCCTCGGAGAGGGAATCCGCATCGAGTTCGAGGACGCCATTCGCGCCGTCGTCCGCCGGGCCGAGGAGAGGCGCCTGGAGACCCGGCGCGACGAGCTCGAAGCCCTGATCAAAGCTGGCACCGCCAGCGAGGAGGAAAAGCAGTCTTACCGGGAGATCATCGCGCGGCTCGGCCGGACGTCGGAGGGTGGTTGAAAGCGCAGTCGGTCACCGCAATTATGCTATATTGGACGGCTTGCTCAAGGAGCCGATTCCGCTAATTTCCAAGGCAGCCAGATGGATTTCGAAAATCAACAATCACAGCTCAAACTACTGATCGCGAAAGGAAAAGATCAGGGTTACCTGACCTATCACGAGGTCAACGACCACCTGCCCGAAGGTATCGTCGATCCGGAGCAGATCGAGGACATCATCAGCATGATCAACGACATGGGGATCTCCGTGCACGAGGTCGCCCCGGATTCGGACGCCCTGCTGCTGATGGAAAACGCGGTAAACGCGGACGACGACGACACCGACGAGGCGGCCGCGGCGCTGGCCACCATCGACAGCGAGTTCGGACGGACCACAGACCCGGTGCGCATGTACATGCGTGAGATGGGAACCGTCGACCTGCTCACCCGGGAAGGTGAAATCAGGATCGCGAAGCGGATCGAGCAGGGCCTGAACCAGGCGCTGAGGGCGCTGGCCGCTTTTCCGCCTACGCTGACCACCCTCCAGGAAGAGTACGCGAAGGTCGAGGGCGGGGAGATCAAGCTCACCGACGTACTCACCGACTTCATTGATCCCACCCAGGTCGACGTCATTCCGCGGCCGGCACAGGCGCGCGGCGGCGACGATGACAACGAGGACGACAGCGACGAAGAGGAAGAGGAGGTCAACACCGGCCCCGATCCCGAAGAAGCCAAGGCGAGGATGCGCAAGCTCAAGCGAACCGCGACGCGCCTGCAGACTGCAGTGAGTAAGCACGGAGCGGATTCCAAGCAGGCCGAGAAAATTCGGAACGACCTCGTCGACCAGTTCCTGGAGCTGAAGCTCGTGCCTAAGCTCACCGAGCGTCTTACCCGCAAACTACGCCGGGTGGTGGCGCGCATTCGGGCGCAGGAAAAAGCGATCATGAAGCTCTGCGTGCGCGAAGCGAAAATGCCGCGCAAGGAGTTCATCACCTCCTTTGCCGGTAAGGAATCGAACCCGAACTGGCTGCGAAGCTTCTCCCGCAAGAAGGCGAAGTTCGTACCGGCGCTCAAAGAACGCGCCAAGGAGATCAAACGCCTTCAGACCAAGCTCGCGGCGATCGAGGAAGAAACCCGGCTCAGCATCGGCGAGATCAAGGAAATCAATCGCCGCATGTCCATCGGCGAGGCCAAGGCGAGGCGGGCGAAGAAGGAGATGGTCGAGGCGAATCTTCGGCTGGTGATCTCCATCGCCAAGAAGTATACCAATCGCGGACTTCAGTTCCTGGATTTGATCCAGGAAGGTAATATCGGACTGATGAAAGCGGTGGACAAGTTCGAGTACCGGCGCGGCTACAAGTTTTCCACCTACGCCACCTGGTGGATACGCCAGGCCATCACGCGCTCCATTGCCGATCAGGCGCGCACCATCCGCATCCCGGTGCACATGATCGAGACCATCAACAAGCTCAACCGGATCTCGCGGCAGATTCTCCAGGAGAAAGGCCGGGAGCCGACCCCGGACGAGCTGGCCGAGCGCATGGAGATGCCCGAAGACAAAGTGCGCAAGGTGCTTAAAATCGCCAAAGAGCCAATCTCCATGGAGACGCCCATAGGCGACGACGAGGATTCGCACCTGGGAGACTTCATCGAGGACATCACCATCAGCTCGCCGACGGACTCGGCCACCTTCGAGAACCTGCGGGAGTCTACCCAGGAAATTCTCGCCGGCCTGACGCCTCGGGAAGCGAAGGTGCTCAGGATGCGCTTCGGTATTGAGATGAACACCGACCATACCCTGGAAGAGGTAGGCAAGCAGTTTGACGTGACCCGCGAGCGCATACGCCAAATTGAAGCCAAGGCGCTGCGCAAGCTCCGGCACCCCAGCCGCTCGGAGCGCCTCAGAAGCTTTCTCGACTAAGCGCCGGACATTCGAGCAAACGGAAAAGGCCGGCTGCTTGCCGGCCTTTTCCGTTTCGAAGATCATGTAGGCCAGATGATCACGGGCCTGTAGCTCAGTTGGTTAGAGCAGCGGACTCATAATCCGTCGGTCGTAGGTTCAAGTCCTACCGGGCCCACCATTCAATCGGGGTAGCCGGATCGCCGTCCGGGGAAAGGTGCTTCGGTCGGAAGCGGTCAATCTCACATCTCCCTGTTTTGAAGCTCGCGCAGCGAGGCCTCGTACTGGCCACGGTTTTCGGCCCCGAACAGCACAGCTTTTTCCACTGCGCTTAGCGCCTCCTGGCGGCGACCCTGGGCAGCAAGCGCGTAGGCGAGGTTATTCCACGCTGCAGCGGCCTCGGAATCGTTGCCAATCGCATCCAGATAAGCCTTTTCCGCGCCGGCGTAATCCCCCATCGCGAAAAGCGTATTGCCGAGGCCCAAACCGGCGGCGACGCTTTCGGGCCATCGCAGCATTATCGCGCCGTAAGCCTTCGCGGCCGCCTCGTACCTCTGCACCCGTTCGAGTCCGGCGGCGGCTTTAAGCGCAGGAATCTCACTGGCGCTAGCCGGAAGTCGGCCGGGGGGCAGCACCACGAGCGCCCAGTAGTCTCCCCGTTTCCAGGTTCGTTCAAAGGTGTCCAGGGTAAGGACCCGGCGCTGGTCCAAACCGGAGTGCAGTGTGATTTCTCTCGCGTCCAGGTCGTAGCCGATGGCGACGGCATAGTGCCACTGCGGATACCAGCTCAGAGCCAAATTCTGAAATACCAGCACCGGATTCCCGGCGGCGATCTCTTGCAGAAGATCGCGCAGATTTTCGACCTCCACCGCGAGACGGCCGTGGCGTCGAGCGGCGGCCAGCATGTCGGTTCTCAAAGTTCCTTGTCGCGAAGGGGTATAGACCTCTGCAACGAGGTCGTCTTGGGTGACCGGCAGCCCTGACCAGGCCAATACCATCGCCAGGGCCGCCGGTCCGCAGTGATATCTTTCCTGAGGAAAGAACGGAACGTTCTCAACTTCCGTTTTTAGCGGCAGCTGTTCGCGATTCTCGACGATCTGCTGCGTTTGGATCGTCGAGCATGCGGAAACTCCGAGGAAAAGCAGGCCGCTACATGCTTTGATCCAAGGACTCTTGATCACCTGCCGCTCGTCGCGCACTTGGTGAACGGATAGAAGCTGGTAAAGCAGAGAATGTCGGTGATTAGAAGCACGAGCAGTATGAACACCAGCACGCCGAGGATCGTCCCGAGAGCGTCCTGACCCGCGGGCATTTCGTCCAGCTTGTTAACGATCTTCTGCACTTCGGCGTCAGAAAGCCCGGCAACGCGTGACGCTGCGTTCTCCGAGTCGACCCCCAGGGCCTCCATCTGTTGCCGAACGTCCTCACGAGCGAGGAATGACTGCACGCGCTCGCGGTCGTTCGCCGCCGAAGTTTGATCGATCACCTGATCCGTCGGCACCATTGCAGCTTGCGCCGCGGGAAGTACCCCTAAATTCAAAAACATCGCCAGCGCTATCGGCATTGCGAGAAACCGACTCAGCTTTCTAAATTTCGTCATCATATCCTCCCGGATTATTAACGACCGTCCCCAGCGGAGACCGGACAAAAGGTTAGCATAGGGTCTCGCATGTCGCCTGCGAGATCGATCATGAAACGAACCGCTTGTCCTTAAACCACGGCACGAAACAATGACCCTGCCGCCAGCTAAGGAATCAATGGAATAAATAAAAGCACAAGAATCCGTGCTCTTCCACGCCGATGATCCAGGCTTGCGGCTTCGCATTCACAGAAACGGTGCGACGCCGCCTTGAACCGCACTTGGAATCAACGCTTAAGATCCGCGAGAGCTTGATGCCATCAGCGATTAAGCGCTTCAGGCTCTTGCGGCCGGGCAGGCCTCCTTTAACGCCCGCCAGATCTTCATTGGTGTCAACGGCATGTCCACCACTCCGGCGCCGGCGTAGAACAGCGCATCGTGCACCGCGTTGGCAACCGCCGCGGTGGCGCCCACCGCCCCGGCCTCGCCGCAGCCCTTGACTCCCAGGGGATTGTTTGCGGTAGGAACGCCCAAGGTGGTGAAGTCGAAAAACGGGAAGTCGCCGGCCCGGGGCATGGAATAGTCCATGAACGAGCCGGTCAGGAGCTGGCCGTCGTCGTCATATACGGCACATTCCATCAGCGCCTGTCCGGCGCCCTGAACCACGCCGCCGTGGATCTGCCCTTCCAGCAGCATCGGGTTGATCACGTTGCCGAAGTCGTCGACCACGGTGTAGCGCACGACCGCCAGCTGACCCGTTTCCGGAGTGATTTCGACTTCCGCGATGTGACAGCCGTTGGGATATGTCCACTTCTTGATACTCACCGAGGCCTTGCCGTTCAGCGGATGAGCGTCATCTGCGATGTTGTCTTGGGCCAGCGACTGGGCGAGCTCGACCAGCGTGATTACACGGTCGGTGCCGACGATTCGAAAGCGTCCCCGTTCGAACTCGATATCTTCGACCGCGGCCTCCAGGCGATCTGCGGCAAATCGGCGGCCTTTCTCCAGCACCACCTTGACCGCGTCACCGATTGCCCAGCCCTGGGCGATTAGCGATCGAGACCCTCCGGTTCCGCCTCCGTTCTTTATCCGCCCCGTGTCACCCTGAATGATTCGAACGGCACCGCAAGCGAGACCCAGACTTTGGTTTATCAGCTGGGTGTAAGCGGTCTCGTGCCCCTGGCCGTTGGACTGGGTACCGACCAGCACTTCTACGCCACCGTTGTTGTCGAAGCGAATTTCGGCGCTTTCTTCCGGCCATCCCATGGTCGATTCGATGTAGTAACAGATGCCGAGCCCGCGTAAAGCTGCCCGGGCTTTTGCCTCAAGGCGGCGGTCCGGAAATTCTTCTGCCTGCGCGCGCTCCAGGGCCGCGCTCAGCACCGCGGAGAAATTTCCACAGTCGTAGACTTCCCCTGCCGCCGTCTTGAAGGGCATGTCCTGCGCCGCGATCAGGTTCTTCCGCCTCAGGGTCAACGGATCGGTGCCAAGGGCTCTGGCGGATTCGTCCATGAGTCGCTCAATCACGAAGATGGACTCCGGTCGTCCTGCCCCGCGGTAAGCGTCCACCGGAGTCGTATGGGTGGCGAGGCCGCGTACCCGGTAATGAAGTCGCTTCACGTCGTAGACGCCGGGGAGCACCTTGACAGCTGCGAACGTGGGAATGAAGGGCGCGTAATCCGAAAGATAAGCCCCCATGTTGGCGCGGGTATCGACCGCCATGGCGACGATGCGATGGTCCCGGTCGAAGCCAAGAATCGCCGTTGTCACGTGATCGCGGCCCATGGTGTCGGATAGAAACGCTTCGCTTCGATCCGGACACCACTTCACCGGGCGCTGGTGCTTATGAGCCGCGTAAGCCGTCAGCATCTGCTCCGGATAGCTGACTCCTTTCATGCCGAAGCCGCCACCCACGTCCGGCGTCACCACGCGCACCCGGTCAGGATTCAAACCAACTAGTTCGGCGATAAGATCCCGAACGTTCCAGCCCCCCTGGGTGTTGCTGTAGACCGTTAGCGTTTCTCTGCGGTCGTCGAAATCCGCGAGCGCCCCCCGGGGCTCCATGGAGTTCACCACTACTCGATTGTTGACCAGTCGCACCTCGACCCGTCGAACCGCGGCGTCCATCGTCGACTTCACCGCGCGCTCGTCGCCGAACTCCCAGTCGAAAATGAGATTTCGTTTTATCTCATCGTGCACCAGAGGAGCGTCTTCGGCGTCGGCGATGTCCGTTCGCGTCACTGCCGCCATCGGCTCCAAGTCTACTTCGATCATTTCGCTGGCGTCACGCGCTAGGACGCTTGACTCGGCGACGACAAAAGCCACCGGCTCTCCCACGTATCGCACCCGGCCGCTGGCAAGAACCGGGCGCACCGGATTGGCGCGGTGGCTCCCGTCTCGGTTCTTGAGCGGAATTTCACACCTGAGCGCGTTGGCGCCGCGGGCTTCCAGCTCCTCGGCGGTTATGACGTCGATGACGCCCGGCCGTCGCTTCGCGGACCCGGTGTCCACGGCGAGGATGCGGCCGTGGGCGACGGTCGATCGTACGACGTAAGCGTGCGCCTGACCTTCGACGTTGATGTCGTCCACGTAGCGACCCTGCCCGGTCAGGAATCGTTGATCCTCCACCCGGCGAACGGGCTGGCTGACTCCAAACTTGCTCATGAAAGTTTCTTGTCGCTCAGACAATTGTCGGCGGGCAAGTGATTTTAATGAAACGGGGCAGGCGGCCTTTTCGAACCGGTGACCGGGGGCTTAGGTCTCGGAGTTCGTTCGATCCATCAGCTCGAAGGGATGCTCGAACGGCGCCGCATCTTTGGCTAGCCGGTTGATTATCGCGCGTCGGTAGGCTTCGTCGGAAATGAGTCTGAGCACGAACCCGTCAGGGTCCAGCTCGGGCGCCACCCGCTCGCGAACTAGCTCAAGCGCCTGCGCGGTACTCATGGAGCGAAAACGGCGGCCGCTGCAAACGATGGCCGAGAGAGCGACGGCATCGCCATCGTGGCGGAGGTGTCCCCGGCTGCTTACGTAGGCATACGCGCTCGTTACTCTGCCGCTGTCCTCAAAGCTGAGCTCGAGTCGCTCGATAAAAGCAAAGGCGTAGTTGGCGGTGCGAACTTCGGAGTGATTCATGATCTCGAGCTGGGCGTCATTGAGCCAGGTCACAGCCAGCTCCACCTCAGAGCCCTCAGACACTTGAAGCATTGCCGGAACGGCGCCGTAGGTGGATATGTGCGCCGAATAAACCACGTCGAAGTTTTTGAGCCGGGCGCGCTGTACGGGAATCACGTGACTGGCGTCGTCGCCGAATTTCTGTGCCAGGCGCTGCGGAGACTGATTCGAGCCGATGGCCAGCACCGGGGTGCGTCCCGAGCAAATCGAGGGGTCGAATTCGCCCACGCCGGAATCTCTGTAGACGAAAGACCGACGCGGGATCTCGTAAGGATAGCCGCGGGCCTGCGCAAGCCTGCCGGAGTGGTCAGTCATGAGGACATCGGTGAACGGGGCTCAAGTAATGATACATCAATAGAAAGCCACTGAATGACGACGCCCGATGCCTCAACCCTGATCGGAATCCTTCTCCTTGCTCAGGTCTTTAAGCAGCTCGGATTGCGTTCTTGCCAAGGCGTCCACCTTGAACCCGGGAAGCACATAAGCCCAGCGAGCCCATCTGGCGTTGAGTTTATCCGCTTCGGCGCGAACCTCGTCGGCGCTCAACAGAGAAGCCGTCCCTTCGCGTGCGGCTTCGGTCTCCGCCTGCTGCGGATTGAATTCCGCGGTTAACACGCCCAGGATCTCATCGCCCTGCCTAAATACCTCCATTCGCACGACCAGGCCATCAAACGTTCGCATGGTGACCACATAGTCAGGGTCACCCTGAATCGGCGCCTGCTCTTTAGGGCGGACATCGTCGAGCTCCAGATTGGAGAACAGTCGACCGATGTCGTTGAGCTTCCACTGACCGTCGACCGTTTTACTCGGCGGCGCGTCTTCAAGCCGGAAGTCGTCATTACCCGGCGACTCCCGCGTGATCGACACCACCTCCCCGGAGGCGTGCCTTACCTCCGATTCCCTTACCCGTGCGCGGTCTATCTCCGCCACCGTTCGATCAAGCCAGTCGACCAGAGTGTCGCCTCGCGGCAGCTTGCCTTCCACTAGCCAGGCTCGGGGCTCGTCGGGCAGTCTGATGTAAAACTCGCTCAGGTCCGGGTCGCCTTTGGCCGGCGCGCTGTTGCCGACAATCAGCGAGGCAACGGTGGAGTCGGCGTCGGACTGGAGCCGATATTGCTGGGCCGGCGAATCTTCAAGCCCCGGATCGGACAGTCCGAGCTTGGGATAGCGGGCCGGATCGGAGGTCTTGGGCTCTACCCGGGCGAGCCCGGCGGCGCCGAGCAGCAGCTTGTGGATTTTATCCCCGTCCGCCGGATAGCCGGACTTTTCGGGAGCCGTCCAGCCGCTGGCGCCTCTTTTGAGTAGGAACCGCCGTGATGAATTTTCGACGTGCACTTCTTCGATCTGATTCAATCGCGACATCAGATCGGGGAACAAGGGCTTTCCGCCCCCCGGAATCGCGTCTGAATCTTTGGACACCAGCGCCGCGGCAATTACGACGCACAGAGTCACCAGGCAAAGGGCTGAAAAAGATCGAATGCTCAGCATTCCATGCTACCTCAGACTGCTCTCAGGTTGCGTTGTCTACGGCGAACCCGCCAGACCGCTACGCCCAGGCCGCTCAGCGCGACAAAAATGGGAATCAGCGCGATGTTGACGAACTTCAGCCAGTCTTCGAGCGACTCGATTTCCCTGCGCAGGCGGTGGCGGACGTCCCGCAGATCCTTCCGGATCCGAAGTCGCTCCTGGCGGAACTCCATCAGCTCCTGCTGCTGCGCCGGGGTCAGCACCATGCCGTCGTCACCCTGCCTGCTTTCCTCCAGCTCAATGAGCCTGCGCTCGGTCTGCTCCAGCCTGTTGATCAGCTCCTGCTCCTTTTGTCTGAACCGGAGTTCCGCCTGCTCTCTCAGCTCGCTGATGCGTTCGAAAGGCCGAACAAAGCTGCCGCGGTTCCGAACGCTGATGAGATCCCCCGATCCAGCCAGATGATCCACCGCGTTGATCACGAAGCTGCCGTTGGCGGCCGTTGGAACGGCAATCCTCGTGCCGAGAAAATCCTGCACCGAAACCCAGAACTGATCCTGGAGCAGATCCGTATCGGCCACCACGATGATGTTTACGGGTTCTTCGGATTTCGCCAGATGGGGTCGTTCAGGCGCCGAGCGTTCATCGCCGCTTTCTTTCTCCCCGGCTACCCGCTCGCTCGCCTTGGTTTCAGGGGGCCCATCGGCAAACGCACTGCTGACGTTTCCCGAGATACGCGCGGCCAGGGTGAATGCCTGATCTTGCGGACGGTAAGACCTGAGCAAATTCCGGGGATCTTCCGACAGCGCAACCTGGTCCGGAGAAAAGATCGCGGCACCGCTCGTGGTCTCTATAAGCGGGACAAATTTCGTGCCGGCGTCGGCGGCGGGGACGAGGCTGCCCGGCGTGCCCATGGAAAGATTTCCCAGCTGACGGGTGACGATATCCTCCTGGCTCATTTGACCGGGCTGCACCGTCAGCCATACCGGATATTCAAAGGTCACCTCGCGTCCCTCGCGCTCCATGCGCACCCGGGCGGCCAGCTCCAGATCGCCGATGATCGCGTCTTTTTCCAGCACCACGCCCCAGCTCTCGAGCAGACGATCCAGCTCGGACCGGCGCGAGCGCGACGGCATCATGAACCCGCCCATGTTGACGCCCTCCTCGGCTTCGGCGTTGGGGTCCACGAAAGCCAGCACTCTGCCGCCCCGCATCACGAACTGGTCAATGGCGTAAAGCGTCTGCTCGCCAAGTTTCTTGGGATGAACCAGCACCAATACGTCGATGTCATCGGGAACGGCGTCCATGGACGCGTCGAGGCTTCGCACCTCGAACAGCTGCCGCATCTGCTCCACCACCATCCAGGGCGGCGCCGTAAGCCCACGTAACGCGGCGCGGGGGCCCTGCCCCTCCACCGCCAGCGAGCTTAGAAGTCCGACAGCCGGTTGTTTCACCTCAACCAAGTTGTGGATCAGCTTGGTGACGTCGTATTCCAGAAACTCTTCGCGCTCTTTGGTGAAAAACGGAATGATCTCTTCGTCGTCCACGGAGCTGGTGCCAACCAGTCCGAAGAAGAACATGTCCTCCCGATTGTTGACTGGAGCGGCGCGCAGACCATATCCGACTGCGCGGTCTTCTTCCGTGGAAAACGGCTCCGGATCGATGACCTGGAGGCGGATCTTGCCGTCGGACTCGCGCTGATACTCGCGCAGCAGGTCCTCCACTCTTACCGCGTAGCTGGTGAATTCGGGCAGACGGGTGGCAAGCTTTTTGGAAACATAAAGCCGCAGCGTAATCGGCTCATCGATCTTCGACAGCACGCTCTGCGTTCCGTCGGAAAGCGTATAAATGCGCCCCTCCGTCAGGTCGATACGTGCGACACTAAGACTTTCGTTGCTCAGAATATTTACGGCAAAAAGCAGGACCAGGCCGACGAACAGCCCGAGGCCCGTCAGGTATCTGCTCCCCATTTTCAATCGAGCGTCCATCATTCGGCCTTCTTAAGCTCGATGACGCCCGCGTTGGCGAACAGCCAGTAAGCCATCAGAGTAACGAAAAACACCAGATCGCGAAGGTCGATGACGCCTTTGCTCACTTCCGTGAAGTGACTCAGAAAACTGAACGACGCCACCGCCTCTACCACGAATTCCGGCGCGAACGCTCCGACGAAATCGAGCACCAGGGGATATCCGCTCAAGACGAAGCCTAAGCATACGGCCGCCGTGATTACAAAAGCGATCACCTGGTTACGGGTCAGCGCCGACATGCACGCGCCGATGGCGAGAAAGGCGCCGGCCATCAGCAAGCTGCCCAGGTAGCTCGCCAGAATGACGCCGTTATCCGGGTTGCCGAGATAGTTCGTGGTCAACCACAAAGGCACGGTGAGAAATAACGCAATTGCGCTGAAGGCCCAGGCGGCCAAAAACTTCCCGAGCACCGCCTGGGTCATGGTGATGGGCAGGGTCAATAACAGCTCGAGGGTGCCGCTTCGACGCTCCTCCGCCCACAGTCGCATGGCCAGCGCCGGGATCAGGAACAGATAAAGCCACGGATGAAACTGGAAGAAGGAGCTGAGGTCAGCCTGATCGCGCTCGAAGTAGCTGCCGACGTAAAACGTGAATACCCCGCTCAGCACGACGAAGATTACGAGAAAGACGTAGGCGATAGGCGTCGAGAAGTATCCCGACAGCTCGCGCTTGAATATGGTCCACACGTTCGCCATGTTCAATTTGCTCAGCTCTTGGCCGATTTCCCGGAGGTGATTTCACGAAATACTTCGTCCAGCCGTCCTCGTTCCAGATGTAGCTCTTCCAGCTCCCATTTGCGATCGCGGGCAAGTTCGCTCACCGCAGCACCGATCGCGGCGTCGGCTTTGGGAAACAGCTGCAGTCGCACCCGGCCGTCCTCGGCTTCCACAAGCTCCACGGAGTCGACCCCCGGAAGCGCCCCGAAAGCCTCCGTCATGCCGTCCACGCTGTTCGCGCGAATAGAAATACTGAGCGCGTTGTGGAAGCGAGATCGCGCCAGGAGTTCCGCCGGCGTGCTGTCGCTAATCAGCTTTCCGGCGGAGATGATGATGGCGCGCGAGCACACGGCGTCGACCTCTTCTAGGATATGGGTCGAGAGAATTATCGCCTTCTCCTTTGCCATTCCCCGTATCAGCGTGCGGACTTCGTGTTTCTGATTAGGATCGAGTCCGTCGGTCGGCTCGTCCAGAATAAGAACCTCGGGGTCGTGAATGATGGCCTGGGCGAGGCCGACGCGGCGCTTGAATCCTTTCGAGAGGGTATCGATGGGTTTTTCAAGCGCAGGCTTGAGATTGACCTTCTCCACCACCGAATCCACCGCCTGCTCTCTTTTCGCTCCGCGATAGCCCCGTATCTCGGCGATGAAGCGCAGAAATGCCCGCGGGGTCATATCACCGTACAGCGGCGCGCCCTCGGGCAGATAGCCGATGCGGCGTTTGACTTGCAGCGGCTTCTCCGCAATATCGTCCCCGCCGACGCGCACGCTGCCCAAGTCAGGCGCGAGAAAACCCGTGATCATGCGCATGGTGGTCGACTTTCCGGCCCCGTTCGGACCGAGAAATCCAAGCACTTCGCCCCGTTCGACGCTGAAACTGACGTCGTCGACCGCCTTGAAAGTGCCGAAGTGTTTGCTTAAATGCTCAATCTCTACCATGGGTTTTCATCGCCGACGGCGCCGGGCAGCGCGCCTGCCTGGCTTTCAGTGCCGTTCGATCTACGTCAAGTCTCTCACGACGGGCAAAGCCGTCGCGAGGGGTTTGACGCGGTTCGGGGCTTACACCGCGGTTTCCGCGGGATTTTTCTAAAGCCAGAAAATGGGTCTGGACCAACCGATTTCAAGGGTGCTCACGATGCTTGATGCCATTTCGGTTACTCTTCGCAAGCGCGAGGATTCCGCAAGGAGAACCACCAAGGAGCAGCGCGTCCCATGAGCTCACCCGAATTTCATATGATCCAGGCCGCCCCGACCCCGGTGGCGCCGTTCAGCCACGCCGTGGAAACGGACGGGTTCGTATTCCTGACAGGTCAGATGCCGACCGATCCCGAAGACGACTCCAGGCCTCTGCCCGCTGGCGTGGAAGCGCAGACACGGCGCGTGATGGACAATTTGATCATCGTCCTTCGAGGCTTAGGGTTAGATCTCGAGCACGTGGTGCAGGTGCGCGCCTATTTGACGCACTTCGAGCGCGATTACGCGACGATGAACCAAGCCTACGCCGCCTACTTCCCTCGGGACCGGCGGCCAGCCCGCACCTGCGTCGGCGTCACCGGGCTTGCGCGCGGCGCTCTGGTCGAAATCGACATGCTCGCCCGCCGACCCTGAGCGCAACGCTTGCGGGAACCGGGCTTAAGGCTCAGGCGGCGGCGACGGCCTGCTGTGAGATGAGCTTTTCGATCTCATGGTCGCTGTAGCCGTATTCGTTCAGAATCTCGCGCGTATGCTCACCGAAGGTCGGCGCGCCGCGCGTCACGCTCGCCGGCGTGGCGGAGTACTTCACCGGATGGCCCAGGGTCGCGGTCTCGCCGAGGGTGCGGTGAGGCACCTTGAGCACCATATTTCTCGCCAGCGTCTGGGGATCGCGATGCATAGCGACGATATTCAGCACCGGACCCGCGGGCACCCCGGCGCGCTCCAGACGATCGAGCCACTCGGCGCTGTCCCTGGATCGGAATATCGGGGTCAGCGCGTCCGCCAGCGCGTCCAGATTGGCCATCCTTCCCGGGTTGTCGCGGAAGCGAGCGTCTTCCTTGAGCGCGGGCGCCTCCAGCGCGTCGAGCATCTTGAGCCAGTTGGCCTGGTTGGCGGCGCCCACGGTGATCCAGCCGTCGGCGGTCTCGAAAGCCTGGTACGGAGCGTTGAGTGGATGGGCGGATCCCATCGGAAGCGGCGAGACGCCGGTGGCGAAGGCGATGGCGGACTGCCAGTAGGTGTGCACGATGCCCGCCTCGAACAGAGAGGTGTCGACGCGCTGACCGACGCCGGTGTTCAGGCGGTTAATGTAAGCCCCCAGTATGCCCATGGCGGCGAGGATGCCGGCGGTGATGTCGGTGAGCGGCGCGCCGCATTTCATCGGCGCCTCGCCCGGCCCGGTTCCGGTGACGCTCATCAGCCCCGACATGCCTTGGGCAATCAGATCGAATCCCGCGCGCTCGGCGTAAGGCCCGGTGCGGCCGAAGCCCGAGAGCTCCGCGTAGATCACGCCGGGATTGATCTCCTTGATGGCGTCATAGCCGATGCCGAGCTTGTCCATGGTGCCCTTGCGGTAGTTCTCGGTCACCACATCGGCCGACGCAATCAACCGCCGGGCCACCGCCTTGCCGCCGTCGGTCTTGAGATTCAGCGCGATGCCCCGCTTGTTGCGATTCATCATCAGAAATGCGGCGGACTCGCCGTCGATTTCCGGCGGCACGGAGCGCCGCGTGTCATCGCCGCCCGGCACCTTCTCCACCTTGATAACTTCCGCGCCCATGTCCGCCAGCATGAGCCCCGTCACCGGCCCCGCCATGATGTGGGCGAACTCGATCACCTTGATCCCACTCAGCGGCCCCATTTCACCTTCCCATGAATCTGGGCTTTTCTTTTTTCAGGAAAGCCTTGTAACCAATCTGAAAATCCTCGGTGGCGAAACACTGATAGCCCTCGTCGATTTCTTCTTCGGTCAGAGGCGTCGGGTTTGCAGCCCGCCTGATGAATTGCTTGTGCCATCGCGCCACCAGCGGAGCGCCTTCGACCACGCGCTCGACCAGCTCGCCGGTCGTTTTTTCGACTTCATCATCTGCAACCACCCGGTTCACCAGACCCAGGCGCAGCGCTTCCTCGGCGCCAAAGATTCTGCCCTCCAGCAGTATTTCCATGGCCGCCGCCTGGCCCACGAGTCGCACCAGACCCTCGAGCTCCGGAGGCGCCATCACCAGGCCGAGCTTGTTCACCGGCACGCCAAAGCGGCTTGATGCGCCGCAGATCCGTATATCGCAGCAGCAGGCAATTTCCAGACCGCCGCCGACGCAGATACCGTGGATAGAAGCAACCATCGGATGTCGACACTCACCGAGAGCGTTGATGGTCGCGGCCATGATGGCGCCGTATACGCGAGCCTGGTCGATATTAGCTCGCTCGTTTTCGAACTCGCCGATGTCGTTGCCCGGAGAAAACGACTTCTCGCCCGCTCCGCGCAGCACGATACAGCGCAGCTCATCCTCGCCGGAGAGCGCGCGGAAAGTTTCACCCAGCTCACGCCACATACTTTTGGTCATGGCGTTCAGCTTTCGGGGCCGGTTGAGCACCACCGTGGCGACCGCGTCTTTTCGCTGAACGAGGACATGTTCGGACATACGAGGCTCCTTATAGGTGAAACGTCAAAGCGCCACCAGACGACGCCAAAAAGTTTGCGGCGACAGGCAATATACGTTGCGGTGAAGAGGTGGGAAATGCCGCGGCCACTCGGATACGACAGCCATCCGATTGTCAGCCTCGGTTATTTTGCCACGAACGTGAGGGCTCTGCAGGCGGGCAAGTTACGGCGACTCGGAGCCCTAAAGTCGTTTGCTAAAAATCGATCGGCGGCTAGAGACGAAACCGAAGAGAGCCGGCCTGCCTTCGCCCGCCGGCGTGAAAACCGATTTGTTGAGCGGCTGACGTTTTTGTGGAAAAGAAGAGGTTAAAACGTGACGATGCGGAAATCTCGACGATCGCCCGGCAGGAGTTAGCCCCGATCCGACGGCGCGCCAGGGGAAGGCTGCGGAACCGCCTTGTGCTTGCCGCGCTTGACCTTGAGCGCCGTTTTGCACGGCGCCGGGTCAGCCGTAACCCGATTGTAAAGGCCCTGCACCAGCAGAGAGATCCCGCTGGTGACGACCGCCGCCCCCACCGAGGCGCCGGTTTTCAACGCGCCAACCGCGTCCATACCCGCGGCCGGGGCAGACAGCGTTCCGCTTACCCGCACCAGGTTTCCAAGAGCGCCCGCGCTCAATCCCACGCCGTCCCTGGGCTGACCCCGCAGGGCCAGGTCGATTTCCTCGGTGCGTAGATTAATGGTACCGCTGCCGACTATGTTCATGCGCTTGGTCTCCGCCGCGATCCCGCGGTCGGTTGTTGCGACACCTCGCTTAATTTCGAAAAGAATGACGCCGCACTGCATGCTGGTGACCCGGCTATTTTTGTCCGTTGGATCGAAGCTGCGCACGAACTGCATCAGCGCATCCGCCCCGATGCGCTTAATCGCCGAATTGTGAATCTGCCCCGGACCCACGCTGGTGAGAAACCGGCCGTTCATGGAGGCGGCGATGGCTCTGGGGCTCGGACCCGCGCCTTCGAGCTTGACGTGCAGCTGTCCTTTAGCGCCGGAAAGCACTCTCTTATTCTTTAACGCGTTCAAAAGCGTGCCCATGTTGACTCCGGTGCCGCGGATATCCACCACCAGTCGCGGCGTAGCGGCTCCCGCGTCGAGCTCGATACGACCATCGAGCTTACCCCCGTACAAGCCACCGCGCGGCTTGACCTCCAGGCGGCCGGACTTTAGCCCTACATTCACCTTCAGCCGATCAAGTTTCATTCCGCGGAGAAGGACCTGTCGGCCGCTGAAGCTGATGTCCGCATCGAAGGCCGTGAGTGTCTCCACTTGAAGAGGCCGCCCCGAGAAAACCCTGGCGCCGGGCGTCTGCTTGTTCCTGACGGACTTGGGGAATATCGAGTCCAGGTCCATGCGCTTGCTCCCCAGCGCGCCTCTTACGAGCTGACGCCCGTTTCGCCGTCCAAGAGAGAGGCTGCCCACGAGATCACTTTCGCCAATGACAAGCTCCAACCTGTCCATGACATATCGATTGTTTTTGTCCCGAAGTCGTCCCTCTCCCGTAAGTGCCACGGGTTTGC
>JBFIYQ010000001.1:0-32561 GCA_041605275.1 Gammaproteobacteria bacterium | reverse complement strand
TTTCGTCTTTACGCTTTTTGGCGGCGAGCAGCTGGAGTCTGGCAGCTCTCCGGACGACTTCGGACTGATGCTGGATTCCGTTCTCGCTCTGGGTCTGGGTATCCCCTTGATCGCGCTCTTTCTGAGTCACGCCTTTTCTTTTTTCTGGAACTACATCGGTCGGGGCGAATACCTCAATGCCGACGTCAGAATGATGATGACTCGGCCCTACGGGCGCATAGTCATTTTGCACATCACCATCCTCATCGGTGGTTTTTTGCTCATGTCCCTGGGCTCGCCCTTGGCGGGCCTGATACTTCTAATCCTGCTCAAGGTGGTTTTCGACCTACGGGCACACCGCAAAGAGCACAAGGAGAAGATTAAGGCGACGATCGAGGATGAGCCGACCTTCAGCGAGATCCTGGCGCGGCTAAACGAGGCGAAGGGCCGCGCCCGGAGCGCGCCGTTGGATTCAGTGTCGGGGGAATCCGGCCAGAAACCGTAACTAGCGGCGGCAATCAACCGCCGATATAGGACATCTCCACCTTGGGTAGGGCCGCCGTTCGCGAGGTGCGGATCTCCGAGTAGCGGTCGTTTCGTCGGCTCCAGACGGACTGCAGGGTGCCGAGTATGTACTCGTCGGAGGCGTCGCCCCTCAACAGCCGGCGCAAGTCGTGGCCGCTTGTGGCGAACAGGCAGGTGTAGAGCTGGCCCTCGGCGGAAAGCCGGGCGCGGGTGCAGCTGGAACAGAAAGGCTGGGTAACCGAGGAGATGATCCCGACCTCGCCCGAGCCGTCCCGATAGCGCCAGCGTTTCGCCACCTCCCCGTTGTAGTTCGGACTCGCCGGCTCGATGGGAAGCTCGGCATCGATGGTGCGCATGATCTCTGCCGCAGAGACCACATCGTCCAGGCGCCAGCCGTTGGTGTTGCCCACATCCATGTACTCGATAAATCGCACGATATGGCCGCTGCCCTTGAAGTGCCGCGCCATAGGCAGGATCACGTGCTCGTTTACGCCCCGCTTGATCACCGCGTTTATCTTCACCGGCGTGAGCCCGGCTTCGGCGGCAAAATCTATGGCATTTAGTACCCGGGCCACCGGAAAACCGACGTCGTTCATCGCTTTGAAGGTGCGGTCGTCCAGAGCATCGAGGCTGACGGTGATTCGGCGAAGGCCGGCGTCTCTGAGCATCCGTGCGCGTTCGCGAGTGAGCACCGACCCGTTGGTGGTCAAGGTGAGATCCTCGAGACCTTCAAGCCTGGCCAGCATCTCCACCAGCACTTGAATATCCCGGCGAATCAGCGGCTCGCCGCCGGTCAGACGTATTTTTTTCACTCCGCACTGAATGAACAGCGACGAAACTCGGGCGATCTCTTCGTAGGTCAGCAGTGCCCCGCGGTCCAGAAACGGATGATTGGCGCCAAAAATTTCTTTGGGCATGCAGTAGGTGCAGCGGAAGTTGCACCGGTCCGTGACGGAGATTCGCAGATCCTTGAGCGGACGGGAGAAACTGTCCTGCGGCGCTGTCATTGACGTCGTCATTCGAAGTCCTGTGTGGTCCAGGGTCTATGGCTCCGGCTTCACGCGCCCATGGGCACAAATTCCGGGCCCGAGAGGACCGGGATTATACCTCGCGGCACGGCGGAAACGACTGGCGTTCGGGGCCTCGCTCTCTCGAGCGCTGGTCAGAGCAACTGCCCGGGAAGGCTAAAGTTTCCGCGCCCGGCTGCCGAAAAAAGTCCAGGAGCCAGCCTGCCGTGCCTCGCCTCGCCAGCCCGGAAATGCCGCCCGGCGTCGTGGGGCGTTTTTGCTTACCGGAATCTCGGTCCGGGGAGGTGGCCGACAGGTACGTTAACCGGAGGTCTGTCTGAACACCAAGCTGATCGAGGAATTCGACACCCTGGATACACAGGGCCTTCGGGTCGAAGACGTCAAAGCCGCCGTGGTCGACAGAGACCAGCAGCGGAACAGCTACGTCGGGCGAAACAGGGTTCGATATCTATACGACCAGGGCAAGTTTGCCATTCTGGGCAACCTCGGCGTTGGCGCCGTTCTTGCCTTCGCGCTTTCCGACGTGGTGACCCCGGCTTCCCTGGTGGCATGGCTTCTGGCGCTGTTGCTCGCCAGTCTGGTGCGCACGATCTTGGCCGTGGCCTACTATCGCCAACCGAAGCGGGAACGCCGACACGAGATCTGGCGTTACGCCACCATCATCGGCTCCATGATCATGGGTTGCGTCTGGGGTCTCGCCGCACTTCTATTCGCGCCCCAGGTGTCTTCGGAGTATTTGCTGCTCATCTGCTTTGCCCTGGGCGGCATCACTCTCGCCGCCATTCCGCTGCTGGCGCCGCTCTTATCGGCGTTCCTCGCCTTCATGCTCACCACGACCACGCCCATGACCCTGTGGCTCCTCGCAAGCGGCAACGATGTCTACTTTTTCATGGCCATGCTGGCGCTGGTATACGCCGTGGTCATGACCGGCCTCGCGGTGCATTTTCAAAGCAGCACCGTGCGGGCGCTGAAGCTCGGATTCGAAAAATCCGATCTGGTCAAACGCGTATCCCGCGCCAAGGAGCAGACCGAAATCACGAACCTGCAGCTGGAAGAAGAAATTCAGGAACGCCTGGACATCGAGGCCGCGCTGAGGAAAAGCGAGGCGCGGTTCAGGAGCGCGTTTGACGACGCTCCCATCGCCATGGCTCTTCTGGACAAGGACGGACGATTCTTCGAGCTCAACCGGACTTTCGAGGCCATGCTGGGCTACGGGCCCGGGGAGCTGAACGGCCGATTGTTTATGGAGATCACCCACCCTGACGACGTCGACGTTAGCGTGGAGAAGTATCGGTCCATGATCAGCGGCGAAATGGATCACTACCAGCTGGAGAAGCGCTTTCGCCACAAGGACGGCAGAACCATCTGGGGACTGCTCAGCGTATCGGTGGTGCGCGACAGCGGCGATTCGCCCATTCATACCATCTCCCAAATTCAGGACGTCACGGAATCCCACGCGATGTCCGAACGACTGAGCTACCAGGCCAGCCACGACGCGCTCACGGGGCTGGTCAACCGGCGCGAGTTCGAGCGGCGAGTGGAGGCCGCCATCCGCGCTTCCGCCGAGGAACAATGCGAGCATGCGTTGTGCTACCTGGATCTGGACCAGTTCAAGATCATCAACGACAGCTGTGGCCATGTGGCCGGAGACGCGCTGCTGAAACAGCTGGGCGGCATCCTGAAGACGAGGGTGCGGCGGTCCGATACCATCGCCAGACTCGGCGGTGACGAATTCGGTATCCTCATAGAGCGCTGTCCCGGGGACGAGGCGCGCAAAATCGCGGACGCCGTGCTGGATGCCATTCGCACCTTCCGTTTCAGCTGGGAGGATAAGACCTTCAGCATCGGCGCCAGTATTGGTCTGGTGCCCATTTCCTCGGGCGAGGAGACGGTGACGGATTTGCTCCGGCTTGCCGATTCCGGATGCTATGCCGCCAAGGACCACGGTCGAAATCGGATCCACGTGTGCGAGCCCGGGGATCTGGAAGTGGCGCGAATGCAGGGGGAGATGCAGTGGGTCGCCCGCATTAATAACGCGCTGGAGCACGGCAGCATGCGGCTTGCCTTTCAGCCCATCACGCCTATCTCCGGGAACATCAAGAACGGAAGTCACCACGGAGAGCTGCTGCTTCGAATCATCAACGAGGACGATCCGGAAACCTTCCACCCGCCGGGCGCGTTCCTGAGCGCGGCCGAGCGCTACGACATGGCTAGCCGCATCGACAAATGGGTGATCGGCACCGCCTTCGACTGGTTCAAGCGGCACCCCCACAAGCTGGACTCATTGAACTTCTGTTCCATTAACGTATCCGGACAGTCTCTTATCAACGAGGAGCTTCTGGATTACGTGACCTCGTTGTTCAAACGGGGCGACATACCGCCGAAAAAAATCTGCTTCGAGATAACGGAAACGGCCGCCATCGCCAATCTTTCCGATGCGGTCAGATTCTTCGAGGCGCTGCGCTCCCTCGGCTGCTTGTTTGCCCTGGACGACTTCGGCAGCGGTATGTCGTCCTACGCTTATCTGAAAACGCTTCCGGTGGACTTCCTCAAGATCGACGGCGTGTTCATTCGCGACATCGCTAAGGATCCGATCAACCGCGCCATGGTTCAGTCTATCAACGAGATCGGCCAGGTCATGGGCAAGAAAACCATCGCCGAGTTTGTCGAGGACCAGGAGATTCTCAAGGTGCTGCGAAAAATCGGAGTCGACTACGCCCAGGGTTATGGAATCGGGCGACCGCGGCTGCTGGACGATCTGGGCAAAGTCGATTTCTCGGCGCGCGCCGCCTGATCCGGCGAGGATGGTCCCGGTCGATGACCCGGGTCCGAAGTCCCGCAGCACCCGTGACTTCCGCCGCGGGTCGATAGCCGCCTCCGTGCCTCTTGCTTTGTCCCGCCGCTCGCACCCGCGGTACACTGCCGTAGTCTGAGCTGGACCTTATATTCCCGCCGACTTCAGCCGCAGTCGCGACCCGGGCGTCGCGTAATAACAAAAAGGGGGCGTCATGCCGAGCGTCGAAGTGCTGTTTCTATCCAAAGAAGACATCGACTCCCTCGACTTGAGCCTCGACGAAATCATGGACGCGATCGAGCTTGGCCTCAAAGCGCACGGGGAGAAGAAGGTCATCATGCCATCCAAGGATCACCTGCCGCTGGCTTATCCGGAGAAGCTTTTTAATATTCTCAAAGGCTATGTGGAGCCAGTGAGTTCCTGCGGAGTCAAGGTCATCGGCGACTTTCAAAAAAACTACCAGCACGACATGCCCTCGGAGTTCGCTACCCTGACGCTGTTCAGGCCGGAAACCGGGGCCCCCTACGCAATCATCAATGCTACTTCCACCACCTGGATGCGCACCGGGGCGGTGACCGCGGTGGGAGCCAAGTATCTGGCCTGCGAAAAGCCCCGAGTGCTGGGCCACATCGGCGCCCGCGGCACATCGTGGTACAACGTGGCGATGCTGGACCGGCTGTTCGACTTCGAGGAGATTCGAGTCACCAGCAGGCGGCCCGTGTCCCGTGAGCGCTTTGCCGACGAGATGTCGAAGCGACTGAACAAGAGCATAGTGGTCAAAGATAATGCCGCAGAGACGGTCCGCGACGCGGATATCATCATTGACGCATCGAGGCTGATCGAACACGAGGTTCTGGTGCCGGATGCGCTGGTCAAGCCCGGCGCGCTGCTTCAACCTTACGGTGCCGTGCTCTCGGTGGAGCGAACGCTGCCGTTCTCCGTGGATAAGTTTATCGTTGACGATTGGAACCAGTGCAAGCAGTCGCGATACGGTCAGTTTGCCGGGTTGATTCAGGCGGGCGAGCTCGGTGACGAGCATTGCTACGGAGAAATCGGCGAGGTTGTCGCCGGGATCAAGCCGGGCCGAGAATCGGAGAGCGAGCGAATCATATTCTGGCACAAGGGTTTTGCCGTGAGCGATATCATGATCGGCCACCTCGCTTACGAAAAAGCCAGGGAAAGAGGCGTGGGAACGCCGCTGATCTACTACCGCGATCCGAAAGACATGTGACGCCCGGCTCCGATCGGCGGCGAAGTATGCCCACGCGCAAGAAATCGGTGCGACAGCGGCGGGGCGGCCGCAGGGAGCGCATGCAGCGCGAGCGTGAAGATTTGGAGGATGCCTCGCGCTCCGTTCCTATCACCGTTTCAATCAGAAAGCTCGACCTGTTGGACGCCGACAAGATCGAGCGTATTCACGAAGCCTCTCTGCAGATACTCAAACGCACCGGGGTCGAATTCCACAGCGAAGAAGCCATAGGGATTTTCCGCCAGGCCGGCGCACGTATCGAGGGCGACCGGGTTTTCATCGAGGAAGATCTGGTGCTGCACGCGCTGAGCAGCGCGCCGGCGGCGTATACCTTGAGGGCAAGATCGCCGCGGAACAGCGTTACCATCGGGGGCGATTATTGCGCGGTGATGCCCGGAGGCGGGCCGCCCTTCGTGCGCGATCTTCAGGGCACGCGGCGTGCCGGCACCCTTGAGGACGTCGAGCGAATAACCCGCATTTGCTGCCTCTCCCCCGAAATACACGTGGTCGGCCGCAAGCCGGTGGAAGCCCAGGACGTGCCGGTAAAAACACGCCACCTGCATTGCTGGCGCGCCATACTCACGCTCGCCGACAAGCCGGTGCAGTCCGGTTTCGTCAACGGAAGGGAAGAGTCCATGGACGCGCTTCGGATGCTCGCCATCGTTTTCGGCGGCGAAAACGAGCTGCGTAAAGGTCCGGTTGCGCACTGCAGCGTGAACGTGAACAGCCCGCTGGTTTACGACACCGCCATGGTGGAGAGTCTGTTGGCATTCGCGCGCCACGGTCAGGTCAATCTCATCAGTCCCTTCGTCATGGCCGGCGTTTCAGGTCCCACCACTCTTGCCGGCGCGCTGGCGCTGCAGAACGCCGAGGTGCTCGCCGGCATCGTGCTGACCCAGCTGGTCAAACCTGGGGTTCCTGTGCTCTACGGCACGGCGTCGAGTAATCTGGATATGCGCACCGGCGCGCCCGCAATCGGCAGTCCCGAATCCGCTATCTGCATCGCCGCCTGCGCACAACTTGCGCGAAGATACAATCTGCCCTGTCGCGGTGGCGGCGCGCTGACGGATTCCCCCGTTCCCGACCCGCAGAGCAATTACGAACGAATGTTCACGCTGCTCACTTCAGTGCTTTGCGGGGTCAACTATCTGATGCACGGCGCCGGGATCCTCGAGTCTTATCTCACCATGAGCTACGAGCAGCTGATGCTGGATCTGGACCAAATCGCCATGGTGCGCAGCCTGGTGAAAGGGATCGACGTCTCCGACGACTCGCTGGCGTTAGAGACCATTCACCATGTGGGCCCGGGCGGAATGTTCCTGGATGCAGACCACACTCTGGAGCACTACAAGGCGGCATTCTTCAGCCCGCGTATCGGGATCAGGCAGTCTTTCGAGAAGTGGCAGTCGGAAGGGGCCCACGACGCGCTGGCGCGGGCGAGAACTCAATGCGAGGCCATGCTGGAGGGATACCAGGAGCCCGCGCTGGAATCGTCGAGGCGGGGAGAACTGGAGGAGTTCATCCAACGACGGAGCGATGAATTGCTTTGAAATAGCGCCACATTGTCGCTAGGCTTCAGGTTGACGCTGTTCCCTGTCGCGGGAAAGGCGAATCGAACAGGAGGACCCGTATGCCCCCTGACGTTGCGATGACTGTTTGCGAGTTTCCGCTGCGATTGCACCCGGTGAGTCAGTCGCTCCTGGAAAGTTTTCTTGCCGGGTTGATTTCGACACCCGAGTTTCTTCGATTCTTCTCGCTTCCCAATTCCGACTACATTCCGCTTGCTCAATGCTTTGTAACCGCCCTCACGGGATGAGGAGCGCCGGGGAGTTGCGCCCGCTGACGCCGGCGCGCTGTGCGGAGTGCCGACTACAAATAACCGCCTGACAAAAACAGGGGAAATCTCCTTGCTGGTTGTTGATGGCAAGAGCCTCGACCTGGATCGCTACCGCGCGGCCGTGTTCGGCCGCTCCCGCTGTGCGCTGGATGACTCGGCCCGGAAACGGGTCGAGGCCGCGCGCCGGACCGTCCTCGATACGCTTAAAAAAGAACAGGCGGTTTACGGGGTCAATACCGGTTTCGGCGATCTGGCCAAGGTGCGCATTGCGGCGGACAAGCTGGCGGTGCTCCAGGAACGTCTCATCCTGAGTCACTGTGCTGGCGTGGGCGAGCCCCTGGACGAAGCGACGGTGCGCGGCATGCTGCTGTTGCGCGCAAACACGCTGGCGCGGGGCCACTCGGGGGTGCGCGCGGAAATCATCGATGCGTTGCTTACGCTGCTGAACGAAAACATCTTGCCGCTGGTGCCAAGCCGCGGATCGGTAGGCGCAAGCGGCGATCTCGCGCCGCTGGCCCATCTCGCCCTGCCGCTTCTGGGCAAGGGCAAGGTTCATGTGGAAGGAGCGCTGCTCCCGGCCGCCGAGGGTCTTGCCCGCGCGGACCTTAAGCCTTTCGCGCTCGAGCCCAAGGAGGGGCTGGCGCTGATCAACGGCACCCAGGCGATGACCGCGCTGCTCGCCAACGCGGTGATTGCGGTTCGAAGGCTGGTGCGCGCCGCCGATCTTGTGGCCGCCCTTTCGGTGGACGCCCTGCGCGGAACGGATGCCGCATTCGACCCCCGTCTCCACGCGCTGAGGCCCTATCCGGGTCAACAGGCCAGCGCCCACAACCTGTTTACGCTGCTGAGAGGCTCCGAGATACGCGAATCCCATCGCTTCGGAGACGTGCGCGTTCAGGATCCCTACAGCCTTCGCTGCGCGCCGCAGGTGCACGGCGCGGCGCGGGACGTGCTGTCCGACGTGGAGAGCAAGCTCGCTATCGAGATGAATGCCGTCACCGACAATCCGCTCATCTTTCCGGAGGACGGCGCGATCATCTCCGGCGGAAATTTTCACGGTCAGCCCGTGGCCATCGCCGCCGACATGCTGGGCATGGCGGTGGCGGAGCTCGGAACCATCAGCGAGCGACGCATCGAAAAGCTGACCAATACCGCGTTCTCGGGACTGCCGCCGTTTCTGGTTAAAGACGCGGGACTGAATTCGGGATTCATGATTGCCCAGGTCACCGCCGCTGCGCTCGCCAGCGAGAGTAAGGGGCTGGCGCATCCTGCGTCGGTGGATTCGATTCCCACCTCGGCGGACAAGGAAGACCACGTGTCCATGGGCATGGGCGCCGCGCTTAAACTAGGCGCGATCATTTCCAATACCACGACGATTTTCGCCATCGAGCTGCTGTGCGCCGCCCAGGGCATCGATCTACTTCGACCCATGCGCACAAGCCCCTCTCTGGAAGCTCTGCATGCCGCGGTGCGGGAAGGAATTGATGTATGGGAACAGGATCGGGAGATGGCCCGGGACATCTCCGGCGCGGTTGAGTTTGTAAACCGGATCGATCCCTTTATCGACGGTTTGCGCTGAGCGCCGTCATTGACGGTCCTCGAACCCGATAAGCGTCGGGGGATGTCCGACAGCTTCGAGAAAGCGCAGCAGGTCGGCCGAATCAATGGTCGTGGTCATGGCGTTGGTGAGCGGATGCAGGTTGATTCGCGACGCCTCGAGCAGTGCGCGGTCCAACGCGACCCGAACGGATCCCGTGGTGTCATTTATGGCGGCAAATGTCGTCACCGCTCCGGGAACGACGCCCAGGTATTTCATCAAGCGATCGGGACTGGCAAACGAGAAACGTCCTGCGCCCAGGGATTCCGCCAGCCATTTGAGATCAACCCGGCGGTCTTCGAGACAGGTGACCAGCCACATCGCGCCTTTCTTGTTGCGCAGAAACAGGTTCTTCACGTGGGCCCCGTCCATATCGCCGCGCAAACGTTTGGATTCTTCCACCGTGAACACCGACTCGTGATCGAAGGTTGTATGGGCAATACCCAGCGATTCGAGCCTGGCGAGAAACTCGGCGGGGGAGAGCGGTGTGCCACCGTCGGCCAGAGTCGAACTGGTCTCACTCGCGTCGTTCATCGAATCGTCAGTTGGTGAGAAGAATTTTGCCGATGTGCCTGCTGCTCTCCATCAGCGCATGGGCTTCCGCCGCCTTCTCCAGCGGAAAGGTGGCGTGGATTACCGGCTTCACCTTGCCCTGCTCGAGCAGCGGCCAGACTTTATCTTTTAGCGACGCCGCGATTTCCGCCTTTTGCGCGACGCTTCTCGGGCGGAGCGTCGATCCGGTAACGGTAAGACGCTTGAGCATAATCGGAAGCAGGTTCATCTCCACCTTGGGTCCCTTCTGCAGCGCGATCTGGACCAGACGTCCCTCCACCGCGAGGCATTTGAGATTTCGCGGCAGGTAGTCTCCGGCGACCATATCTAGAATCAGGTCCACGCCCTTGCCATCGGTCAGCGAGTCGATGCGCTCGACGAAGTCTTCCTCTCGATAATTAATTGCCGCATCCGCACCGAGCTTGAGGCAGGCCTCGCATTTTTCCGCCGTGCCGGCGGTGGCGTAAACGGTGGCGCCGAACGCCTTAGCCAGCTGAATTGCCGTAGTGCCGATGCCGCTGGTGCCGCCGTGAACCAGAAATCTCTCACCGCTTTTGAGTCGGCCGCGATCAAACACGTTGGTCCACACGGTGAAGAAGGTCTCCGGCAAAGCGGCGGCCTCGACCGCCGTCATGCCTTCGGGCCAAGGCAGACAGAGTGGCGCCGATGCCAGACAAAACTCGGCGTAGCCGCCGCCGGCGACCAGCGCGCACACCTGCTCGCCGGCCGCGGGTGAGGACACGCCTTCACCCACCGCCACCACCTTGCCGGCGATCTCCAGCCCGGGCGTATCCGGGGCGCCGGGGGGCGGCGGGTACATGCCTTTACGCTGCATCACGTCGGGGCGGTTGACCCCGGCGGCGGTCACCTTGACCAGCACTTCACCCTCACCGGGTGAAGGCAGCGCGCGTCTGGCCGGTTTCAGTGCTTCCGGGCCGCCGGGCTCCGGAATCTCGATGACGGTCATTTTATCGGGTAGCGATGCGGACATGGCTAGCTCCTTGCATCGATGATTAGTGATCCATTTAGCGAGATTGAACAAAGCCCGCTGCGGGACACCGCTTGCGGACGATTCCCGTGATCGGGTGGTTCAGAATGTGTCAATTGTAAATGGGCGCTCTACAAGGTTCGCGCCAGCGCGCTTCGTCATTGTTGAAGCGGAACGCTTCACCCGGAACGTCAGTCGTCAGAAGAATCGGGAGGCAGACCACGGACAACGAAAAACGGATTGGCGAAGTCCGGCTTGCCGTAGGTAAATGGCTCGTTGTCCACGGTGGTGACGCTTCCTCCGGCGGCGTTGACAATGGCGTGGCCGGCAGCAACGTCCCACTCCATGGTGCGGCCGAGCCGGGGATAGAGATCGGCGGCGCCCTCGGCGACGCGGCAGAATTTGATCGATGAACCGGCCGAGATCTGCTCTTTGACTTTGAACTTTTCCAGAAACGCGTCGGTCTTCGCGTCCCGGTGCGAGCGGCTCGCCACCACCACCAGCCCGTTGTCCGGTTTGCGACAGCGGATCTGCACGGCTTCGCCGGTGCCGCGTCGACGCCAGGCGGCGCCGTCGCCATCGCACCAGTAGCTTTCCTCGAGCACGGGGACGTGGATCGCGCCGATCAGGGGGACGGCGTTTTCAATAAGCGCGATGTTGACGGTGAACTCGCCGTTGCGGCTCACGAACTCCTTGGTGCCGTCTAAGGGATCGACGAGAAAAAAGGAAGAGCCTTTGATCTCCGGCACGCGGCCCTCGGCCACGCTCTCTTCCGCGATTACGGGGATCTCGGGCGCGACGTCGGCCAGCGCCTCGAGAATCAGCTGCTCGGATCGCTCATCGGCTTCGGTGACCGGGGTCGCGTCGCGCTTGGTGCGGACGTCGAATCCGGCCCCGTACACGGTAAGAATTTCTCTGCCCGCGCGTTCGGCGATATCAACAAGCGCCGCGCTCAAGCTGTTGAGCGTAGATCGATCGATGGTCATTTTATTTTCCGCCGGTGATGTCGATGAAGGCCCCGGTGGTGTACGAGGCCTCGTCGGACAAAAGCCACATTATGGCACGGGCGACTTCCTCCGGTTGACCGCCGCGTTTCATCGGTACCAGGGACTTCACCCGATCGACCCGCTGCGGCTCGCCTCCGCTTGCGTGAATATCTGTGTAGATGAAGCCGGGGCGCACGGCATTGACGCGAATGCCTTCCTCGGCCACCTCCTTGGCCAGACCGATGGTCAACGTGTCCAGCGCGCCCTTGGAGGCGGCGTAGTCGACGTACTCGCCGGGAGCGCCGAGCCGGGAAGCGCCCGAGGAGACGTTGACGATTGCGCCGCCTTTACCGCCGCTAGACGTGGACATCCTCTTGACCGCTTCGCGGGCGCAGAGAAAGCAGCCGGTGACGTTGACCGCCATTACCTCGCTGATGCGCTCTGCGCTCATCTCCGCCACGCGCATCTGCTGTTTCAATATTCCGGCGTTGTTCACCAGCGCCGAAACCGGCCCCAGGCTTTGATCCACGGTCTTGAACAGCCGCAGGACGTCCCTCTCGACGCTGGTGTCGGCGACAACCGCCACCGCTTCACCGCCGGCCGCGGCGATCTCCGCCACCAGACGGTCGGCCGCCTCCGTGCTTTGCCGGTAGTTGACGCACACCGAGTAGCCTCGCTCGGCGGCAAGGCGGGCGGTGGCGGCGCCGATGCCCCGGCTGGCGCCGGTGATGATGATGACCTTTTTGCTTTCCAGCCCGAGATCCTCTTTGGCTAAAGGACACGCTCCAGCGCGTCCAGGGCGGATTTATAGCGCTCGAAGACCTGCGCCCGCATCGGGTGTCGACCTTCGGAGACGACCTCTCGGCCGCCGACCCATACCGAATCGACGAAGCGTCGGCTGCCGGCAAACACGGCGGCATCCAGAATCGCGTCACCGCGGCGAGCGTATAGGCCGGGGCTGTCGGAGTCCAAAACCACGAGGTCCGCGCAGGCGCCCGGTTTGATTTCGCCGGAGACCAAGCCGAGCGCCTGGGCGCCGGCGTCGGCCGCCATCTTGTAAAGAGACCGTCCGGTCGAAGGCTCCCGCCCGGATGCCAGCACCGCCCGGCGGTGCAATATGAGACGCTGACCGTATTCCAGCAGCCGGAGCTCCTCCATCGGACAGACCGAGACGTGGCTGTCGGAGCCGATGCCGAATCGGCCGCCGCGCTCGACGAACTCCGCGGCTGGAAACAGACCGTCTCCGAGATTGGCCTCCGTGGTTGGGCATAGCCCCACCACCGCGCCGCTGGCGACCACGGCGTCGATCTCGCCGTCGTCCACATGGGTCGCGTGCACCAGGCACCAGCGCCGGTCGACGTCAATGTTGTCGTACAACCACTGCACCGGCCGGCGCCCGGAAAAGGCAACACACTCCTCCACCTCGCGGGTCTGCTCGGCGACGTGCAGGTGAATGGGTGCGAGATCGTCCAACGCGCTCAGATGGTCTACCGCCCGGCGCAGGTCATCCATATCCACCGCGCGCAGGGAGTGAAGCGCTATTCCCAAGCGAACGGCGGGGTCCCGACGGTACGCGCGGTTCAGCTGCTCCGTCAGACGATTGAACTGTTCGGCGCTGTTTCCAAATCGCTTCTGCTGTGGCGAAAGGGGTTGTCTCCCGAAGCCCGCCTGAGCGTACAGCACCGGCAGCAGGGTCAGCCGGATGCCCGCCCGTTGGGACGCCGCGACAATGCGCTGTGAGGTTTCAGCGAGATCGGCATAGGGTCGGCCGTTCTTGTCGTGGTGCAGGTAATGAAATTCGGCGACACCGGTGTAGCCCGCCTCCAGCATTTCCACATAAAGCTGCGCGGCAATGGCTTCCATTTGATCCGGGTCCAGCAGGGAAACAAAGCGGTACATGGTCTCGCGCCAGGTCCAGAAGCTGTCCCCGTTGCTGTTTCGGCGTTCGGTCAGCCCCGCCATCGCCCGTTGAAACGCGTGGGAGTGGAGGTTGGCCATGCCGGGGATCACCGGCCCGTCGAGCCTCTGCACGTCTGACGCCACGCTTCCGTTGGCCGCATCGGCGCTTAAGATAACGCCTTCCGCGTCGACTTCGATGCGCACGTTTTCTTCCCAGCCGTGGGGAAGCAGCGCCAGCGGGGCGAGAAGCTGAATCGGGTCTGGCATGATCGGAATTAGGCGAAACCTGCGGGCGCAGTGACTTTGCGCTCGAACAATACCATTTAGAATCGGCCACGAGGATCGATCGTCCCATCATGCCCGAGCAGACATCTCAAATCGCCGCCGATTCTCCCGACCGTTGGGACCAGCTCTGGATTGACGCGCGCCTTGCGACCATGCGCGAAAGCGATGAAGCGGCCTACGGCGCCATCGAGGACGGAGCCCTGGCGGTGCGCTCGGGTCGCATTGCCTGGATCGGCGCGCGCAGCGCCCTTCCCGCGGACGCGCCCGCCGATCATCGGGTGCGCTCCGCCGGCGGGCGCTGGATCACGCCGGGCCTCATCGACTGTCATACCCATCTGGTGCACGCCGGCGACCGGGCGCGGGAGTTCGAAATGCGCCTTAAGGGTGCAAGCTACGAGGCAATCGCCAGGCGGGGCGGAGGGATTCTCTCCACGGTCAGGGCAACGCGCGCCGCGGATGAGTCAGAGCTGGTGGAATCGGCGCGCCGGCGGCTCGATGCGCTGATGCGCGAAGGCGTGACCACGGTGGAGATCAAGTCCGGCTACGGCCTGGATCGGGACACCGAGCTTCGCATGCTGCGCACGGCCAGACGCCTGGGTGAGATTGAGCCGGTGACCGTGGTCACGACATTTCTCGGCGCTCACGCGCTTCCGCCGGAGTATGAGGGTCGCGCCGACGAGTACATCGATTTCGTCTGCGCGGAAGTCATGCCGGCGGCGGCCGAGGCCAATCTGGTCGACGCCGTGGACGCGTTCTGCGAGCGCATCGGCTTCAGCCCGGCACAGACCGAGCGGATTTTTCAGGCCGCCCGCGGCTTGAATCTGCCGATCAAGCTTCACGCGGAGCAGCTTTCGGATTCAGGCGGCGCCCAGCTGGCGGCCCGCTACGGTGCGCTTTCCGCCGACCACCTGGAGTATGTTTCCGAGGATGCCGTCGCCGCCATGGGGAAACACGGCACCGCTGCAGTGCTGCTGCCGGGCGCTTTTTACTTCCTGCGCGAAACCCGGATCCCTCCGGTGGATCTGTTCCGTCGCTACGGCGTGCCCATGGCCGTCGCCAGCGACAACAATCCGGGGAGTGCCCCGGTCTGCTCGCTGCTGTTGATGCTCAATATGGCCTGCACGCTGTTTCGAATGACGCCGGAAGAGGCGCTGGCGGGCGTGACGCGCAATGCGGCCCGGGCGCTGGGGATGGCCTCGACCGTGGGCACATTGGAAAGCGGTAAGCGCGCCGACTTCGTTCTATGGGACGTGGATCACCCGGCGGAGCTCGCCTACCGTATCGGCTTCAATCCCTGCCATCTTGTGGTACGCGGCGGCGAAGCGGCAGAAAAGAATACCTAACCCGGCGTTCTCGCCAGGCTGCATTCAGCGGTCCACGCAAGCACGGTTTCCAGAATCTGAACCAGATAGGGCTTGACCCGTTTCGCCCGGGTTTCGTCGTAGGCAAAGGGATAGCTTTCGTCCATGTAGGTGCGTTGCGCCTGCTCCAGCTGCACCGCGTGAATACCGCTTTGGGGCGAGCCGTAGTTCCGTGTGTTGTAGCCGCCCTTGAACCGTCCGTTGACGACAAAGGTGTAGCCCTTGGCGGACTGCAATACTCCGCGCAATAGATTTTGAAGGTGGGCGTCGCAGCTCGAGCCGTCAGCGGTGCCGAGGTTGAAGTCCGGCAGGTGGCCGTGGAAGAAACGCGGCACCTCCGAGCGAATGCTGTGGGCTTCGAACAGCACGGCAACCCCATGGGTCCGCTTCAGTCGATCGAGCTCGTCTTTGAGCTGGCGATGATACGGCCGCCAGAAGCGCTCCACGCGGTCCTTCACCTCCAGCTTGTCCGGCGCTTCTCCCGCAATGTAGACGGGAGCCTCGTCAAAGCAGGTGAGGGGACAAAGCTCGGTGTTGCTGGCGCCCGGATACAGCGGCTTGTTGTCCGGCGGCCTGTTGAGATCGACCACGTAGCGCGAGTAGCGCGGATTGAGCACCCCGGCGCCAAGCCGCGCGGCGAAGTCGTATAACCGATCCATGTGCCAGTCGGTATCGGGAACGGTTCGCGCGTGCTCGGTCATGCGCCGGGCGATGGACTCCGGAATCACCGTGCCGTTGTGGGGCGTGCTGATCAGGAGCGGGGTGCTGCCAGGAGTAAGCTCGAAGGTCTCCATGTCTGCGGCCTATACGGTTGGCGTTGGGGCCCCGGTCGGGATACGCTCGGAGCAGGTCCAGCATCGACTCCGCCAATTATGACCCTCGCCAACCGTATCTCAAACCGGGTCGTCCGCGCCCCCCGCGGAGCCGCCCTGACGGCCAAGAGCTGGCTCACGGAGGCGCCGCTGCGCATGCTCATGAACAACCTGGATCCGGAGGTGGCCGAGAAGCCGAGCGAGCTGGTGGTCTACGGCGGTATCGGGCGCGCGGCCCGGGACTGGCCCTGCTTTGACGCCATCGTCGAATGTCTCACCCGCCTGGAGGCCGATCAGACCCTGCTGGTGCAGTCCGGAAAGCCGGTCGGCGTGTTCCAGACCCACCCCGACGCGCCGCGGGTGCTTATCGCCAACTCCAATCTAGTGCCGCGCTGGGCGGACTGGGACCACTTCAACGAGCTCGACCGTAAGGGCCTGATGATGTACGGGCAGATGACCGCCGGCTCGTGGATTTATATCGGCAGCCAGGGCATCGTCCAGGGCACTTACGAAACCTTCGTTTCCGCCGCCCGAACCCACTACGGCGGCGATCTCCGCGGCCGCTGGATCCTGACGGCGGGTTTGGGCGGTATGGGCGGCGCCCAGCCCCTGGCGGCCACCATGGCCGGGGCGTCCATGCTGGCGGTGGAGTGCGACCCGGAGCGTATTCAGAAACGGCTCGAGACCGGCTATCTGGACGAGATGGCCACCGATCTCGACCAGGCGCTGAGTCGAATCGAGCGCGCGCGCAGCGACGGCGCGGCGGTCTCGGTGGGCCTGCTGGGCAACGCGGCGGAGGTTTTTCCGGAGCTGGTCAAACGGGGCGCGCGTCCTGACCTGGTCACCGACCAGACCAGCGCCCATGACCCGCTGAACGGCTACCTCCCGGCCGGCTGGACCCTGGAGCGGGCGGTCGACATGCGGGCCAAGGACCCCAAGGCGGTGGTGGCCGCCGCCAAGGCGTCCATGGCGGTGCAGGTTCGCGCCATGCTGGATTTCCACGCGTCTGGAATTCCCACCGTGGATTACGGCAATAACATCCGCCAGATGGCCTCGGAGGAAGGCGTCGACAACGCGTTTGGCTTCCCGGGTTTCGTGCCGGCCTACATTCGCCCGCTGTTCTGCCGCGGCGTCGGCCCGTTTCGCTGGGCCGCGCTGTCCGGAGAGAGGGAAGACATCTACCGCACCGACGAGAAGGTGAAGCAGCTGATCCCTGACGACGCCCACCTGCACAACTGGCTCGACATGGCCCGCGAGCGGATCCACTTCCAGGGTCTTCCGGCGCGTATCTGTTGGGTGGGTTTAGGCGCGCGGGCGCGGCTCGGTCTCGCCTTCAACGAGATGGTGGCCAGGGGAGAGCTCAAGGCGCCGGTGGTCATCGGGCGCGATCACCTGGACTCCGGCTCCGTCGCCAGTCCCAACCGGGAGACGGAAGGCATGCGCGACGGTTCCGATGCGGTTTCCGACTGGCCGTTGCTCAACGCGCTGCTCAACACCGCCAGCGGCGCGACCTGGGTCAGCATCCACCACGGCGGCGGCGTCGGCATGGGGTTTTCCCAGCATTCCGGAATGGTGGTGGTCTGCGACGGCAGCGATGCCGCCGCCAGACGAATCGCCCGGGTGCTCACCAACGACCCGGCGAGCGGCGTCATGCGACACGCCGACGCGGGATACGAGGAGGCGATCGACTGCGCCAGGGATCAGGGACTGGACCTGCCCATGCTTTCCTGACGCCGCGGTCAGGCGCGCACGATGGTGTTGCGCCCCTTCTTTTTTGCCTGGTACATGGCCTCGTCCGCCCGCGCCAGCGTCTCGTCCAGCGCCTCGCCGCGTCGGAACTCGGTGACGCCCGCAGAAATCGTCACCCGTAGGCTCTCATCAATATCGTCGAAGCGCTCGCTTTCGAAGGTCGAGCGGATACGCTCAGCCACAATTTCCGCCATGTCGCCGATGGTGGCGACCAGCACCACCACGAACTCCTCTCCGCCGTAACGCGACAGGTAGTCAGCGTCACGAATGATGCGCTGGGTGATCGCTGCCACTCTCTTCAGCACCTCGTCCCCCGCGGCGTGGCCCAAATCGTCGTTGACCTTCTTGAAGTGGTCGAGATCGAAGAAGCAAATTGAAAAGCTCAAATTGCCGCGGTCGGCGAGCGCTTTATGTTTGCCCAGGACTTCCATCAGGTAGCGCCGGTTGTAGGCGCCGGTGAGCTCATCGGTCACCGCCAGTCGATTGACCTTTTCCAGCGCCTGCTCGAGCTTTCGGTTGCGGTCTCGAAGAGCGCCTCTGAGCATGAACATCTCGTGGCCAACTAGCGTGGAACCGAGCAGAGCGGATGCAAATCCGCTGAGTAGGAATAGCTCCATCTTCAGCTCGAACAACTCAGGGTGGTTTCTGCTGAGAAAGTAGATGACCAGGACGTAGCCCGTGACGGCGACGCAGGAGATGCCGGCGAGCTGGGCCAGATTGAGCCGGAAGGCGCCGAAGTTGACCACCAGCAGGCACAGCATCAGCGCCGCCGGCCGGGCGTCATCGAGAAAGTACGTGAGCACCATCACCCACGAGATGCTCCAGAGAATCTGCGCCAGGGTGAGGCTCGGATCCCTGAAGCGCAGGTTGAAGCCGCTGCGAATGATCCAGAAAAAAACCAGGTTGCCTATCCAGAAGGCGGAGAAAAGCAGAATCAGCTGGTCCCGCCCCAACCTCACCATGCGGTACTCCGCGGCCACCCAGAAGATCAGCGTCAGAACGATCGCAGCACCTCCGGCGATAAGGGTTCGCCGGAAGCGCAGCATTTGCCGCCGGTCCTGAGGAAAAATCCCAAACGGACTCTGATGTCTGCTGATGCCCTCAGCGGGGGGATTGATCTTGGTCAGTTCCACTGTTCAAACCTTGTGCCGCTCGCGGCGCGAACCTCTGCTTCATTTCGCCGCGTCCATGGTGTTTCGCCCGGGAATTGACCTAAGTGTAGCTTGACGTGGCCACATGCGAGGGCGCGATGGACTGAATCAGCGGCGCCGTGAAGGGCTGAGATTCGGGGTCAGATTCGCTTATCCAGCAAGATCGCCGCTGCGGGCGGAGTTACCAGGGACCGGAGTCCGGGTTCTGTCCCGGGAATTGGCAACGCCGGGCGGCAATGGTCGGCGGCGCCGCTTGGCGCGGGGTCGAGCCGCGCGGGGAGAATTGCTACGCTAACGTCAGTTCGAATTTTCGAGGGTGCCCATGCGACTGCCACTATTTGCGTTCGGTACCTTGAGAGATTCCGACGTCCTCGAAATCGTCCTCGAACGCGCTGCGGCCGAGGTCGATCGAGTTCCCGCGCGTTTGCGCGACTACCGCGTTGCCAGACTGCCCGACGAGAGCTATCCGGTGCTGATCCAATCGCCTGGCGACAGCGCTGAGGGGCTGCTGCTTCGGGATTTGAGCGACGCCGATTTCCAGCGTATCGATTTTTTCGAAAACACCGAGTACCAGCTCGAGCGTTGTCGCGTCGAACTCGCCGATGCACGCGAGGTTGATGCGGTCTATTGTAGTGAGGGGGTAACGGAATCGGGCCCGAGAACCCCCTGGCTTCTGGATGAGTGGCAGCGCACTGAAAAGCCGAATTTCATCCCGGACGTGCGTCGATATATGCAGCTTTACGGCAGCTTGAGTGCCGAGGAGGCGGATTCGGAATGGATCAAATGGAAATCTTCGTGAGCCGTCGATCACGACATGATCCAGCCATGCCGCGTCGATTCACTTCCAGCTACATATTTATCGCGGCGATTTTGGGCGCCTGGCTATGGCCTGTGCCGGCTCTGACAGGCTCCAACTTCGGGGCAGATTATCCCGCGCACCAGTGCGGCCAGAGGCCGCAGCAGCCGCAGCGCCCGGAAAAATTTCGTGACCGCGCGGAGCTCGACGCCTACAACGAAAAAGTCTTTGCCTATAACGCGGCTATGGAGAAGTATGTCGAATGTCTTCAGGCTTACGTCAACAACGCCGCGTCGGACATTCGTGCCATCCGGGAAAAGATCGAGGCAGCCCTGGAGGAAGTGAATCCTTGAGTCGGCGTTCGCACGCCGCCGCGGTGGATGCACGCAGATTGTTCAATTTCTCGATCCGGAATCAGCGCCAGGCGGCGATCGCTTTTTCTGCGGATTCGTTGACCGGCCTGGCGACGAGTCCCGACTGGGTGACGCTGATCTCGTAGCGAGCGCCGTTGGCCATGGGCAGGTACGCGGCGCTTCCGTATACCGCATCCACGAACGGCACCCAGCGTTCGTAGCGCTTGGCGATACCCCAAAGATCCAGACCCTCCGCCGGAACAAGCCCGTAAACCGTTCTGGAACCGTTAACTTCGGAAGTGAGATTGGCGTAGCGCCCGCTCAGGCGCTCGAGGCGGTAGTGGGAATCCAGTCCCATCAGGTTGGCAAATCCATGCCACTTCAGCACCCGGGCGTCAATCTGCCATTCGTCGCCGCGAATGACGAAACGGCGCGGTTCCCCGCCGGCGGGGCTCAAGGTGGCGCCATACGCGTTGGGCTCGAACTGACGGAACGTGATCTCTGCCACCGACTGCTCGCGGGTTAGCCGCTGGTAGCTGTGCAGGTTGAAGGCAATGGCCACCAGGGCGCCGCCCAGCAGCAGGGCGCAGCAGCCCGCGGCGCCGTGGAGCCCGGCCGCCGCAATTTTCCGCCGGCGAGACCGGGACACCGCAAGAGCGATGAATAAAAGGCCGACAAAGCCCAGTACCGCTGATGTGATGGTGAGCGCGTCCATGTGTCCTCATTTATTGCTTGTCTCGTAGTTTAGCCGAGCCACCGTCGCATTGAACGGAGCAAGAGAAGCACGCGCGGGGTGGGAAAGCAGCGATTTTAAAAGCGCTTCAGGTTGGTTTCCTGAATGATTAGGAGCTGATAGCCGAAAACGGCGTTCAGGTGATGGAGGTAAGCGTGCTGCCCATGTTCACGCCACAGCGTGGAGACCGCCTGGTGTACGCCGCGGTAGTAATCTAATACGTTCTCCAGTGAGCTGCGGTCGGGCGGGGGCTCCGCTTTTTTCGCCTCGTCAATGAGCCTCAACCAGGACTGGCTCACGCCCATGATGAACCAGGGCCAGCCGCGCCGTAGGGCCTCCGGCCAGGCCGGGTCGCTGGTGGCGCCAATGTTTTGCGCTGCTGCTTGGTCGAGCTCGGCCGTTCGCAGCTCCTGCACAACGCCCGAGTCCATCAGCTGCGAGAGAAGCCGCGATCTCTCAACACCGTTGTTGACGATATCAGCGGTTTCGGCGTTGGCGTAAAAGATAAAGCTGAAGCGGTGTCCGTGGTCGTCCTGCGCCGCCCTTCGATGAAAACGCCACAGCGATATCCGCGGCTCAGCGTGGGCGATGATCGGCGCCAGGATCTGATCTGCGAGTAGAACGTCCACGTGCCAGTCCGGCTGTTCCTCCTGGTCCCACGCCATCCGAAAGTACAGCCGCCACCATCCTTTGCCGGATTCTTCGAGGGTGGTGTAAGCGGGTGCGGGCGTCGGAGCGTCCCGCTGAATGGACACTTCCGGGGAGCACGCGGCCAGGAACAGCAGCGCCGCTGCCGCAACCAGCCGGATCGCCGCGGAGGCGTGGGTTAACGGACCCAGTTGCGCCCTCATTGAGACGGCGCGGGAAGGTGTAGTTTGAGCGTCTTGGCCAGACTTTCCGCACTGGCTACCTGATCCGGCAGCAGCTGCCGAGCGGAGCGATCGCGGTTGGCGATCAGCACCGAGTCGCCGCTGGCGGCGGCCAGCAGATACCACACGTGGGCCACCACTGGATCCCTCGGAACGCCGAGCCCCGTTTCGTACAGTCGGGCCAGATTGTTCTGGGACAACGGATATCCAAGCACCGCGGACTTGCGATAGGTTGCTGCGGCGCGAGCGTAGTCGGGGGGCTTTTTACGTCCAAGCTCAAGATCCACTGCGAGTGAATGCAAACCGGACATGAATCGCAGCTCGGATTCACTCACCTTAAGGCCGTAGGGAGGATAGACCTGTTGTGCAAAGGCAGCGCCAGTCAGCGAGGCCAGTAGCAAGAAGCCGAAAATACGCATCCTTTTTTCCTCCATAAGCAGTTTGAGGCGCGCGCCTGGCTATCGAGGTCGTCTCTGCGTAACACCTTTCATGAGTCGCGGACATTGTGCGCGAGTCTAACGCGGTGAAGGCCCCTTGTCTTGACTTGAGCGTGCTCTAGCGCGCAAGCGCGCGGAGCGTCCGAGAGGGATACAAAAAACGCTGTTGATCGGGATCAAGTCGATGCCGCGTGCACAAAGTTAGAGTCAAACGCCCAGCGAACGACGGAGCGTTTCTAACCGAGAGCGCGCGCTTTGAAGGAGATCAGAGATGTACAAGCATATTCTTGCTCCCGTGGACGGATCGGAATTTTCGCTCAAGGCTCTTGATATCGCCGCGGATCTATCCGAGAAGTACGGGTCGGCCCTCACCCTTCTGCACGTTGTGCCGAGCAACGAGATACCCCAGGGGCTGAAGAAGTGGGCAAAGTCGGAGCAGTTTCTGGATCCCCCGGAGGCGATTTACGAGCAAGCGATCGCGGACGCGATCCTGGAAGCCGCCGAGATTCGTTTGAGCGGGAAGGATATCGGCCAACCCCGGCGCGCAACGGAGCACGGCGATGCCGCCAAGCGGATAGTGGAGGTGGCAAAACGTGAAAAGGCAGATCTGATCGTTTTAGGCACCCGCGGATTGAGCGATTTCCAGGGGCTGGTTCTGGGAAGCGTCGCGCACAAAGTCGCCCACGCGGCGCCGTGCACAGTGATTACGGTTCACTGAAGTCGGCTTTAAAAGCTCAACTTCTCAGTTCGGACTCGCGGCCCTGCTGGCGGACGATCAGGGCCCAAACCTCGGCAAGCTCTCTGGCAACCAGGCCGATGACGTCGTCGGCGCTGAGTATGCCCACCAGCCGACCACTGCCGTCCACCACCGGTAAACGGCGTACACCGTTCTCGCGCATCTGCATCAGGGTGGCAAGCAGGTCGTCGTCTTCCTTGGCAGTAATCAATTGATCGGTCATCGTGTCACGCACCGTGACCTGGTCCAGGCCAACGTTCTCGGCGATGACCTCAACCACAATGTCTCGGTCGGTGAGGATTCCGACCGGAGCGAGATAACCACCGCTGCGTTCCGCCACTACAACGTCGCCCACGTGGTGTTCACGCATGAGCTCCGCCGCCCTTCTGATCGAGTCGTCGGGGGAAACGGTTACCACGTGATGGTTGCAGATTTCACCGGCTTTCATCCAAAGCTCCCGAAAAATTCCCGGCTCCAGTACAGGCGAAGCGGCGCCGGGTGGTATTGATCCGGGTCAATAGGGTCGCGGATCCCGCGCAACGCGGCGCCCGCGGCGCCTTCGGGCTCGGCTCAATCGAGATCGGGGGTCTGGAGGTGCCAGTCGGTCGCCTGCTGGTAGGCGCGGCCGATTCGAAGCACGGTCGCTTCGTCAAAGGGCCTGGCGTAGATCATCAGACCTACCGGAAGGCCCCTGGAGGTGAATCCACAGGGAACCGACAGGCCGCAAAGATTGAGGACGTTTCCGATGGAGCAATTCCGCAGGCATTTGAGGTTGGCGTCGGAATAGCTCTCGATATCCCGGTCCACCTCCTCGACAGGAAGCGCAGGCACCATGGTCGTCGGACATAAAAGCGCGTCCACGCGGCGAAATGTTTCCAGCGCTTCGGCGCGGATGCGTTTCCATGCGAGCGTTGTATTCAGATATTCGTGGGCGAGGATCTGCTTGCCCTTGATCATGCGGTGAGCGACGACCGGGTCCAGTTCGTCGAAATTATTCTCTAGCAGTTTCTGGTTGAGCGTATATGCCTCCGCCGCGATGATGAGTCCGCGGGGATTGAGATCGCGCGCTTTAGCCGCCACCGGGAACGATTCGCTGGTGACTTTCGCCCCAAGGGATTCAAACACCTCCCGGGTGCCGCGGCAGGTTTCTTCCACTTCGTGGTCCACGTGGTCGAAAAACACGCTTTCGGCGAACGCGATTTTCAGACCGTCGATGCCCTTGTTCAGGTCGTCCATAACCGCGGCGGTTCTGGCCACGGTGGTGGAGTCATCGGCAGCGTCCGGCCCGGCGATGATCGAATAGACCAGCGCCGCGTCGTCAACGATGCGGGTAAGCGGCCCGACGGAATCGAGGCTCCAGCTCAGCGGATATACGCCCGCCCTGCTCACTTGACCGACCGTGGTTTTGAGCCCGGTGATTCCACACATCGCGGCCGGGATACGCACCGAACCACCGGTGTCGCTGCCCAGTGCCATCGGCGCCAGGCCGGCGGCCACGGCCACGCCGGAGCCACTGCTGGAGCCGCCGGGAAGATGCGGCACCGGGTGCCAGGGATTGTTAGGCGTGCCGTGGTCGTGGTTGATGCCGGCGCCGCCGTAGGCGAACTGCACGGTGTTGGTTTTTCCCAGCAGCACCATCCCCGCGTCCAGAAGCCGGCGCACCACGGTGGCGTCCGCTGCGGCGACGTTGTTCTCGAGCAGTCTGCAGCCCGCGCTGGTTGGAAGCCCTTCGACATCGAAAAGGTCCTTAACCGCGAACGGAATGCCGTGCAGGGGTCCGGCATCCTTGCCCGCCGTGATGGCCGCCTCCGCCGCCCGGGCTTCTTTCAGCGCCCGCTCGGCGCAGTTGAGGCGAAATGCACCCAAACCGGGATCGTGTTGCCGGATTCGGCTGAGAAAAATCTCGGTGAGCTCTACCGGAGAGAGTTCGCGCGCGCGAATTTTTTCCGACAGCGCTGTAAGCGGCTCAAAGTGAACGGGTAGTGTGGACATTATGATTTTAGGCGAGGTCGCGTTTGTTACCCGTGAATCCGGCCTCGCTGCGGGAAACGGGCGGGAACGATTCGCACCTACGTTTGCCCCGTTTAGCCGCTTTCACTCCGCGGAGGATCATTGTTTTTTGTCTGCTTCGAAGAGGCCGCTGCCGCTCGCCCGGCAAGTATACCCGTCGCCGCTGGGGCCGGAGAATCACGCCTGATTCTGGCCTAGACTTCAGGCATGGGTCCGGCGGTCGCGTACTAGCAGAGGACGAATTCACAGACAGCGGTCGCCCCCTGAATCGCCGCCAATTCTAGGGCGAAAGGCTCTGACCAAGGGATGCTGGACAGCTAAAGAAATGCCTTGGACAGGCCGATATAGCCGGGAGGCGGTCGCTTTTCCTGAAACAGCACGTCGGCGCACCTAGAGGCCCGAATAGATCGGGCCGCAGGGAGCAACGTCCGAGTATTGTCCCGGGTAATGAATTCTAAAATAAAGGACGTCAGAAACTACCTGCTCGGCTACCGAGGCCTGGGATTAATTCTTATCGGGCTGTTCTTTGTCGGCAGCTACAACCCGGTTCCCCAGCGGATTGAAGACGGTGTGTTCAGGGTGCTCTCTAGGCTTGTAGGATCCTATGACTACCCGTCCCGGATTGCGTTGCTTGCAATAGACGAAAAGAGCCTCGAACGCCTCGGACCATGGCCCTGGCCGCGTGACCGCATTGCGGGAATCATAGATCACCTCAGGCGGAAGCAAGTCGGCACCGTCGGTTTGATGATTCCGCTAAACGAAGCACAGACCCCGGAGAAACTGTCTAAATTATCTGAAAGCGCGCGTTCTTCCTCTTCGAAAGTGCGCTCTGCGCTGCGACGGTGGGCCCGGCGCCTGGACACGGATGGCGCGCTTTCTCGAGCCATGGGCGAATCCGGCAACGTTGTCATCTATTCAGCAGTGCGTAACGCCTACGACGCCAAGCTTAATCCGCCCTGGTCGGGACCAGACGCGCCGTTGCAGGGCTACTTTTCGAAGCTGCGACATTTTATTCGCTCCATAGTGTTCACTCCGCCGCTGTCCAACCAGCTGGAGTTCGATCAACCGTTAGCCCGTTTTGGAAAAGCAGCATCGGCCGTCGGAGTGCAGGTATTGTCCGCGCCGACGGATAACCAGACGGGGGTCAAACTCGCGTTTAATGCGAAGACAGAATTCCTTCCCGGTTTCCTCACCCTGCTGACGGCGCGGTCCCTGGGCGTGAACAGCAGAGCTATAAAAGTCGTGCCGAAGGAGGGAATCAAGATCGGCGGAAGGTTTATCAGGACGGCTCCGGATTTTAACTATTATCCGCCGCCGCTGATTTCGCAGAAAGCGGAATCCGGCCTCCACATGCACTCGCTGGCTGACTTCCTGGACGACCCCGACAAGCACACGGATCTGCGCGGCACTACCGTAATCATAGGGCCGACGGCACCCCGGCTCATGTCGATGTACGGTCTCCGCTATGAAGGCGGGAGTGCACCCGCCATTCATGCTGCGCATGCGCTCAGCAGTCTGGTCAAAGACTCCGGTTTTAGCAGACCCGCATGGTTCTACGCCGGCCAGCGCGGGCTGATAATCGCCATTGGACTGCTGTTGTTTTTGCCGACGGGATTTCATGGGCGCCGGAGTCTGTTCCTGGCCGGCGCACTGTTCATCATTCTATTGAACGGCGGGCTGGTGGCGCTTGTAACGCGGCAACTGTGGATACCGGTCGCGCTGCCGGCGTTCTGCGCGGTGGGTGTGCTTGCAGTGTTCAGCGTTTTTCGGTTGTTTGAAACCGGCGCGCTCGGCTTCGGTCGAGGAGTTACCGAGTTACGCCTCCGCTACGCGATCAATCTTCAATCTCAAGACAGACTGGACGAGGCTTTCGAGGAGCTCAGGCGCTGTCCCCGTAGTCCACTTGTTATGCAGAAAATCTACCAGCTCGCCCTCGATTTCGAGAGACGCCGCAAACTCGACAGGGCATCCGAGGCGTATAGGCTTTTACTCCGTTACGACAGGAAATATCAGGATGTACCGGTTCGCTTAGAGCGCTTGAACAAGCTGGCCGGAGATTTTCCGGGGCTTTCCCCGGCCGGTACCAGCAGTGACACCATTCTGATCGGGGATTCCAAGCTCGAAAAACCGATGCTTGCCCATTATCACCTTGACAGACAAATCGGACGGGGGGCCATGGCTCGGGTATATCTGGCCACGGATTCGAGACTCAATCGATCGGTCGCGCTGAAGGTGCTTTCGATTCGAGAGGATTACCACGGCGGCGAGTTGGAATCTATCGAGCAGCGGTTCCGCCGCGAGGCTGAGGCCGAGGCGCGGATGAATCACCCGAATATCGTTACCGTTTATGAAGCCGGTAAACATGACGATCTGGTGTACATTGCGATGGATTATGTCGATGGCACCACTCTTGAGGAGTTTGTCGACCCGGATAATCTCCTACCGGTTGAGGAAGTCCTGGGTATCGGTATACAGGTCGCCAGAGCGCTCGACTACGCTCACGATAACAAGATCATTCACCGGGACGTCAAACCCAGCAACGTTCTTTACGTGCGGGAGAGCCAGTTGGTGAAAGTCAGCGACTTTGGAATCGCAAGGATAAGCGACGGAGATCAGACTCGCACCGGAACAATTCTAGGTACGCCCTCCTACATGTCCCCGGAGCAGGCGGTCGGAGGGAAAATCGACGGCCGCTCCGATTTATTCTCGCTCGGAACAACTCTGTATCAGCTGTTTTCCGGGACGCTTCCATTCACCGGGGACTCCGTGCCGACGATCATGTTGCAGATAACCCGTGAAAAGCACCGAAGCTTGAGTCGTGTGCGGCCGGATCTCAGCAGGCGGCTCGCTCGGCTCATCGATACGGCCTTGGAGAAGGACCCCGATGACAGATTTCAGTCGGGACTCGAGATGGCGGAGGCCTTGGAAGATTGTCAGGAAGCGCAGAAGAAATCCCGGTCCACAAAGAGCAAGAATAAGCGTCGGTCGGGTCGCGGGTCTCGCTCCCGCAGCTCAGCCGCATGAAATGCAGACGTGCGAACTATTATTGGCTATAACTTTCTAGGGGTCCTCAAGGTCTCGTTACGGAATTTCCGAACGCCTTGAAGCAAAATCGAACCGCACGAATTTGCGCGTAATTTCAATATCTTACACCTGACGGTCCGGTCGGCAGAGACGCGGCCCTCAAGGCCCGAGAATGCGCGCAATGATTGTTGTCACGTCGTCCGGTGGCAACGCCACGAATGCCCGAGGATACGGTTAATGGCCAAGATTATTGTCTTAGTAGAGGGGGTGAGACAGCGGGAGTACCCGCTCTCCGAGGGAATGGTTCGTATCGGCCGTGACGCCGCTAACGACATCCAGCTCGATGATGACACAGTCAGCGGCTCCCACGCGGAGGTGGCCGTAAAGCAAGGTCAGTATATCGACGGGTCGAATGATTACTGGCTGCGTGATCTCGAAAGCACAAACGGAACCAAGGTGAACGGGCAGCGCGTTAATCGCCATCTTCTACACAACGAAGACGAGATTCTCATCGGCCCTTACACGTTACGCTTTCTGGATGCCACTCAGCAGAGTGTGGCGCGGACAACGAGAATTTCTATTGATGACGACAGCTGAGCCGGATCGGGCTCATTACCATCTGCAAATCGTCTCAACGAATCATCCATTCCCGGCTAGATAGGGCGTCTTAAGATTTCCGGAAAGCCCTCCGCTCATCGGTATGCCAGTGGACGCCTGGGCGCCGCGCGCGCCCTGAACGACTCTTCCTCGAATAGCTCCGCCAGCTGCTCCATAACGGCGCCGCCGAGCTGCTCCGCGTCCACCAGCGTCACCGCGCGGCGATAGTAGCGCGTAACGTCGTGGCCGATGCCGATGGCGAGCAGCTCGACCGGGCTCACGTTCTCGATGTAATCGATGACCTGGCGCAAATGGCGTTCCAGGTAGTTGCTCGGATTCACCGATAAAGTGGAATCATCCACAGGCGCGCCGTCGCTGATAACCATGAGGATGCGCCGCTGCTCCGGGCGCGAGACCAGCCGCTGGTGGGCCCACAGCAGCGCTTCGCCGTCAATGTTTTCCTTGAGTATCCCCTCACGTAGCATGATGCCGAGGCTCTTACGGCCGCGGCGCCAGGGCGTGTCCGCCGACTTGTAGACAATGTGTCGCAGGTCGTTTAAGCGCCCGGCGTTGGGGCATTTGCCTTCGGCCAGCCAGCGTTCCCGTGACTGACCTCCTTTCCAGGCGCGGGTGGTGAATCCCAGGATCTCCACCTTGACCCCGCACCGCTCCAGGGTGCGGGCGAGGATGTCGGCGCTCATGGCGGCCACCATGATGGGACGCCCGCGCATGGATCCCGAGTTGTCGATCAGCAGGCTGACGGCGGTGTCGCGAAATCGGGTTTCCTTCTCCTGCTTGAAAGTCAGGGAATGGAAGGGGTTGGCCACCACCCGGGCCAGCCGCGCGCAGTCCAGCTGACCCTCTTCCAGATCGAACTCCCAGGCCCGGGTCTGCTGGGCAAGAAGCCGGCGCTGCAGCCGGTTGGCGAGCTTGCCGATAATGCCCTGCAGGCTGCTGAGCTGCTGGTCCAGGTTCTGTCTCAGCCGGCTGAGCTCCTCCGCGTCGCACAGATTTTCGGCATCCACCACCTCGTCGAACTCTGTGGCGTAGGCGTGGTATAGCTCGTCACTGAAGTCGTTTCGGCCGAAGCGTGGCTGAAACGCCGTTTCACCAGGGATCTCGGGCATATCCGCGCCGTCTTCCAGCATGCTGGCCTCGAAGGGCTCGGACTGCTCCCCGTCCTCGCTCTCCTGGTCGGCCGCATCGCGCAGCTCCAGGCCCTCCATCTGCTCCGGCTGACCCTGCTCGCTCTGCCCCGTCTCCCCCTGATTCAGCGCGCTGGAGTCGCCCTCGTCGCTTTCGGAATCGCCCTCGGTCGGCTCGTCCTCGAACTCCTCGGAGTCGTCCTCGATTCCCAGCGCCGCCAGCATCTCCCGCATCACAGCGGCATAAGCCCGCTGGTCCTCGGCAACCGAGCCGAGCTTGCCGAGCTGGGCGCCGACGGCGGACTCCAGCGTCGCACGCCAGAAATCCAGGGCGGCGGCCGCCGAAGGCGGCGGCGAGGCTCCGGTCATGCACTCACGGGCCAGCAGGCTGAGCGCCTGGGACAGAGGCACGTCTCGGCGGTCCGAAGCCTCGGCTAAGCCCCGCTTCTGGCAAAGCGCCTCCAGGGAGGCGGCCAGATTCTCCGCCACGCCGGCCATCTGGTTAGCGCCCAGCGCCTCGCAGCGCGCCTGCTCCAGAGCGTCAAAAATTCCCCGCGCCGGCTCGCTCTTAGGCGCGTGCCGGGAGTGTATCCTTGCGCTGTGATGACGCAGCTTGAGGGCGGCGGCGTCAGCCTGCCCGCGTACCCGGGCCACGTCCGTGTAGGCCAGGTTGAGCGGCGGCTGCTTGAGCTTGAGGATTTTGCCTTCCGTGGGCGCGAGGTCCTGGGTGAACTCCACGTTGAGCTCGGGTTCGTGGGCGATGGCGCGAGTGGTGGCCTCGGTTACCCGCCGGAAGCGTTCGATGCCGGGATCGTTGGTTTTCGATTTCATCGCAACAGACTCGGGATCGGCTTTACGCGCGCCTCAATATTCCAACGCGGCACGCGGAGCGGGCGGACTCAGGCCAGGTTCGCCTTGATCCCGCTCTCTTTGAGCTCGGAGCCGAAACAGCGCTGATAGTACTCGGCGACGACCGGCCTCTCGATTTCGTCGCACTTGTTCAGATAGCTCAGGCGGAAAGCGAAGCCGATGTCCTCGAACAGCAGCGCGTTCTCCGCCCAGGTGATCACCGTCCGCGGGCTCATCACGGTAGACACGTCGCCGTTGATGAATCCCGACCGCGTCAGCTCCGCCAGCGCCACCATGGCGCTTACGCTGCTGCGCCCGGACTCATTGTCATAGGACGGCACCTTGGCGATCACGATCTCCACCTCGGCGTCGTGCCCCAGGTAGTTGAGCGTCGTGACGATGCTCCAGCGGTCCATCTGCCCCTGGTTGATCTGCTGGGTGCCGTGATAGAGGCCGGTGGTATCACCCAGACCCACCGTGTTCGCTGTGGCGAAGAGACGAAACGCCGGGTGCGGATGCAGCACCCGCGACTGATCCAGCAGCGTCAGGCGCCCCTCCGCTTCCAGCACCCGCTGGATCACGAACATCACGTCCGGCCGACCGGCGTCGTACTCGTCGAACACCAGCGCGGTGGGATTCTGGTAGGCCCAGGGCAGGATACCCTCGCGAAACTCGGTGACCTGCTGGCCGTCGCGTAGAACGATAGCGTCCTTGCCCACCAGGTCGATTCGGCTGATGTGGCTGTCCAGATTGACCCGAATGCAGGGCCAGTTGAGCCGCGCGGCCACCTGCTCGATGTGGGTGGACTTACCGGTGCCGTGATAGCCCTGCACCAGCACCCGCCGGTTGTGGGAGAACCCCGCCAGGATGGCAAGCGTGGTATTGCGATCGAATCGGTAGGCCTCGTCCACCTGCGGGACGTGCTCCTCCGGTTGACTGAACGCCGGGGCCTCAAGATCGCTGTCGATGCCGAAAGTCTGGCGCACCGACACCTTGATGTCGGGCATGCGCACGAATTCCGAATCCGTACCGAGACTTGTGGTCTGAACCATGCTGCTTTCCCTGAACCCGTAAACGCGCAACTCAAGCTGCACTCAAAATACTAGCATGGGGTATGGATACCGTGCAGCGCGGGTAAGTTCCGCCCGCGACCGGCGGGCGCGCCGCGCCTCAGTGGCTCAGGAGCAGGGGGAAGGCGGAATGACCGAGAAAATTGCGCGTCACCCCGCCGAGCACCAGCTCACGGAACCGGGAGTGGCCGTAGGCGCCGAGGACGATGAGCTCCGTGCTCTGGGCGGCCGCGCGCGACAGCAGCGCCTCGGCAACTTCGATCTTCGGACGGGGAAGCAATATCGGTTCGGCGTCAATGCCGTGCAGGCCGAGATGCCGGCAGAGTTCGCGGACGCCGAGAGCGCCATCTTCGAGATTCTGGTCATCGGATACGCTTACCGCCTCCACGCGGCCGGCCATTCTCAAAAACGGAAGCGCGTCGGACACCGCGCGCGCCGCCTCCCGGGATCCGTTCCAGGCGATCATCACCCGATTGGGGGACAGGCTCTCGACGCCGGTGCGGGGAACCACCAGCACCGGTCGACCGCAACCGATCGCCAGGGCGCCCGAGATGCCGCCAGCGCCGAACCTCGCTTCTTCGTCGCCGGGCTGGTGGACAACGACAACGTCCGCGTAACGCCCGTAAAGGCTCAGCCAGCGAACCGGATCGCCCTCCTCGTGGTGGAACGTACGATTGTCTTTGAGGTCCGCCGTGCTCGACTCGTACAGCTCCTGGGCTTTCGCCGTTCGCGCACGCTGCTCCTCTTCCAGCGCTTTCAGCAACATTCCGGACGGCGGCGCGTCCACCAGCAGGCTCTGGGTCAAGAATCGGCTGACATAAAGCGCCGACAGGTGGGCGTCACAGGCTGCGGCAAGATCCGTGCAAAGCTTGAGCCGCTGATCAACCGACTCGCTATCGTCGAGGTGGACCAGGATGCTCTTGATTGAATTCAAGCTGTCACCTCGCTAACGCTTCGAAGTAGGTTGCTCAACTTGCTTCCGACTATTTTTATCCTGTGCTCCGGGGGCAACCGGACGGGCGAAAAAACGCGCCAGCGGGCAATTGAGGGCGTGGCAGTCCATATCCCTGGCGCAGGATTTCTGGGTTTGATCGAGCAGCACGTATCGATTTGCAACGGGGCAATATTCGATCGGCGAGTCAAAGAAAAT